>JAYUPU010000046.1:0-3489 GCA_043759925.1 bacterium
AACTAGATATGCCGCTTACCATCACTATAGGCATTGTTGCAACGGTGATTATATTACTCGCAGTTTTAGTTGCATACTATGTTGTGCACTACACCATGCAGCCGCTTGCCTACCTAAGGCAGGGTATTTTACACGTTAGTAGCCAAACGTCGCGCCTGCCAGCCCCACAGGTTACAGATCTGCACTTAGGGCAAGAACTGGTAACGCAACTACTGCGCAGTGTATACGATATGGCCAGCCATACTACTCAGGCTGTTCAAGCTGGCCAAGTAAGCCCAGAAGCAGTAGTTATTGGCGGGGAAGCCATGCTAAATGCAACGCCGTTGCCTGTTTTTACGGTAGCTCCAAATAATACACTGCACTATATTAATGATGCCGGCCTAGTATTTTTAGGCCTACAGCTTACCCAGCGTGCGCAGTTGTCCGGCAAAAACATTAACGATATTCTAAATTTAAGTTTCCCCAACGACACTACCTACGAGGCATGGATAGATCAATCCCGCAAAAATGTACTAAAATCTGGCATGTCTTGGGACCGCGTGCGCTTAATTGATGCCGACGGCAACCCAACCAAACAATTTGATATGGCCGCCAGTTATAGTAAAGCTAGTCAGTCAGTAGAATCTGTAATAGTGCTATTTGACCACACCGATACCTACGCAAAAGACGACCAAGAAATTAGTTTTGTTGCAATGGCCGTACACGAGCTGCGCACACCACTAACAGTTATGCGCGGATATATAGAAGTATTTGAAGACGAACTAGGCCCAACCCTAAGCCCCGAGCTTAAAGATTTTATGCATAAAATGAACGCCAGCGCCCAGCAGTTAACTTCTTTTGTAAGTAACATCCTAAACGTTGCCCGGGTAGAAGAAAACGCCCTTGTATTAACATTGCAACGTCATAACCTAAAAGAAATTATGACCAGCGCCGTTGCCGACCTAGAAATGCGGGCCAATGTACATGGTAAACATATAGAACTTACAATTGCCGCCGATGTGCCTGATGTTGCTGTAGACCGCATTAGCCTGCACGAAGTTATTAATAACCTAGTAGACAACGCTATTAAATACAGCGGCACCAGCGACCGTATTTTAATATCTGCCCACCTAGAATCTGACATGGTGCAGGTAGACGTACAAGACTTTGGACTGGGCATACCAGATAGTGTTGTGCCAAAGCTATTTGATAAGTTTTACCGTAGCCACCGCAGTAAAGTACAAATTGGCGGCACCGGCCTAGGGCTTTACCTTTGTAAGGCCATTGTAACCGCACTGGGCGGTAATATTTGGGTACGCACCAAAGAAGGCGCCGGCAGTACATTTAGCTTTACCCTAGAACCATACAGCGACCAAAAACACGGCAGTGCAGCTGATCCAGATGGTATCATGAGAGGAGCACACGGCTGGATTAAAAACCACTCGATGTACCGAAGATAATATATGCAACCAACCAAACCAAACTTACTTTGTATAGAAGACGAAAACTTTATAGGCGAGCTTTACACGCGCGCCCTGACACATGCAGGCTATGACGTACTGGTTGTTGCCGACGGCGAAGCCGCCTTGGCCGAGAGCGAGACAAATAAATACGACATTATTTTGCTAGATATTATGTTGCCTAGTATGAGCGGGGTAGAAATTTTGCGCCGATTAAAAGACCCAGCCAGGCCTACGCCACTAAAAGCCAAAATTATAATTACCACAAACCTCGATCAAGAAGAATCCAACCGTGAAAAAATAGAAAAAATGGCCGACGGTTACCTAATTAAAGCCGAAATTACCCCCCGCGAACTCGTTACATATTTGCAACAGCTAGGTCTGTAAAAATATTTTTTAGCCTGTAAATTAGCAAGCTAAATTACAACAAAATGCGCATTGGCACCACAGCTATTGTGGGTATATACTAAGTATAGCTATGAGAGCACTGGTGGGTAATCCATCTTTCGCTACCCAAGCTTTACACCGAACCATTGGTTCAAAAAGCACTTTTGTAGATACCAATCTATACATATACGTATCCAGGTTTTTAAGCTCAGCAGCAGAACGGTTGCTTTCGCTTACTTGGCTACTCCTCAAATAAAACCGTTCCAACTAATCCAAATAGTTGTCTATTATTTTACAACTTAAATTTGAGGAACCCGTATATGTACCAACAGATAGCAGTAACCAGTTTTTATTTTGCAAAAGGTAACACAGTTAAAAGCTTCCCGCGCCGTATCGAAACTAGCGAAGGCAAACAGATTAACTTCATAGAAGAAGGCTTGCGCTGCGTGGTGCAAAAAGGCCAAGACTTTTTAGAAATTTTTACTATGAGCGACGGGCAGTTAACCTACCGCATAGGGCATCACCAAAACAAGGGCGAATGGACACTTCTAAGCACCAGGTAGCATGTGCTTAGCGTAATTGTAGCGTTTTAAGTATATCTACGGCCTGTTTGTAAGCATTGCTGGTGGGAAGGGTACTAATGGCTACAGCGTTGGTTGCCATGTCGTCTATTAGGTCAGTGCTACTATAGCCGCCGCTTACTATATAGGCGTCGGCTTCTTTGCCGTAATCGGGGCCCAGTGTATCACCAGCATTAAGCTGGAAGTTGCCAGCAATCATAAAGAACCCAAAGTTATCTTTTGTATCTAGCCCAAACAGACTAAGCAGGGTATCTTTGCGCTGGTCTAGTGCGGGGTTTGTATATACTAGTTTTTCTGATGGTTGTATTGCTACGCCCCGTCCAATTGTTTTACCGTCGGCAGGCCTAGCGCCTTTGCGTATATATATCCTAAACTGGCCGCTAACGCTGGCTTTTTCAAGGCTAGCATAGGTAAATGTAGGCGATTCAACCCGCACACCGCGGTCGGCAGTTGGTGTTACCACCCAAGTGTCGGGGTAGGTAAGTTTTAGCCCCATTTGGCCGTTTTCGTACAGTTTTGTGGTAGTGGCATCAGGCACATCTTTGGCCGCAGGGGGTGTGTCTATAGCAGGCTGGGTAGTAAGGGGCGCTGGTTGTGGTGCATCTTTTTTTAAAAACAAATTATACAAACCAAAACCTATGCCGCCAGCTATTAGTAACGACGCTACAACTATTATTAAGGTTTTGGTTATGATTTTATCTTTTTTGGCTATTTTAGGCTCATCTAAATCTGGCAGCTCCCTATGTATATCAGGCTGCTGCGACTCCGGTCGATTATTTGGGTCAAAGTTCATTGTCATATATTCATTATGCAAGCATTGGGCTTACTTGTACACCTGGGCACTACTTTAAATTAGGGCCTACATCTGTTAAACTGTACAGGTCTAAACAAATATTACACGTCACCACAGCCGGCCCCATCGTCTAACGGTTAGGACATCAGATTCTCAATCTGGTAACACGAGTTCGATTCTCGTTGGGGTCACCAAGCAAATGACTCACCCTTGTGGTGGGCCTTTTGCTTGGTTGGTTTTGGGGACAATCGAACACCTGTTTCCGGTGGAAATAGGGTGAGACATGCCA
>JAYUPU010000047.1:0-28942 GCA_043759925.1 bacterium
CGTGCTACTGGCCGTACGCTTTATATTTTAGACGAACCAACAACTGGCCTACATATCGATGACGTGCAACGCCTACTAGTGGTGTTGCAAGCACTAGTAGACACAGGCAACAGTATGGTTATTATTGAACACAACCTAGACGTAATTAAATCTGCAGATTACATTATAGACATGGGGCCAGAAGGCGGCACGGGCGGAGGTTTGGTTATTGCAACTGGCACGCCAGAACAAATTGCTAAAAACGGCGTAAGTTCTACCGGACACTTTTTAAAAAAAATGCTCTAGCGCTTAGCATTCTCTTACCACCAACCTTACTTCCTGTATATCAGTGCGCTCTACAGGTAGCCTATGGCTAGCCTGTGGCGCTAGCGACCCTAATATACAGAAAATAAGGTTGGTCTTACCGATTAATTTAAATTATTTGCGGCTGAATTTTTGCTTTAGCGAAGCCATAATTTTGGCGCGGTTTTCGGCATCTTTTAGTATGTGCAGTATTGGCGACGCAAATGTAAAAATTGTTGCTATTAAAACAGCCGGCAGTATGTACTTATCTATATGTGGAATACGTGAACCAAGGTAGTAACCAAGCAGTGTCAAGCTTGCACCCCAAATTACAGCACCTACAATGTTGTAGGCCATAAACTTTCTGCGGTCCATTTTGCCTACCCCTGCAACAATAGGAGCAAAGGTGCGTACTATAGGTACAAAGCGGGCTATGGTTATTGTTTTACCACCGTGCTTTTCGTAAAATTCTTCGGCTTTGGCTATGTATTCTTGCCTAAAAAATATGCCATCTTGTTTTTTAAAAATCTTGTGGCCTGTTTTTCGGCCTATAGTGTATCCAACATTATCGCCAATAATGGCCGCCATAATTATGGCAAATAATAGCCAACCTAAATTTAACTGACCCTGGCTAGCGAAAAAGCCGGCAGTAAACAGCAATGTATCACCTGGTAAAAAAAATCCAATCAAAAGACCCGATTCGGCAAAAACAATAGCGGCAATCAAAAGTATGCCACCTGCCTGAACAATTTGTGCAACGTCAAAACCCATGCAGCTAGTGTAGCATCTGATAGCCAATTGCTGGTATACTATTAAATAAGAACGAATTGGAGGAAACATGAGCGGCTCTGCACTTACATTACAAGCAGAAGAACGAAACGTAACAGGTAAAAAGGTTGGCCAACTAAGGGCAGCTGGAATGGTGCCTGCGGTGGTGTATGAAAAGGGCGTAGCGTCAGATAACGTCGCTATTAGCTATATTCCTTTAAAAAAAATATGGAACAAAGCGGGTAAGCACCACACTATTACGCTTAGTTATGGCAAAAAGCAGCGTTTAACGCTAATTAAAGATGTAACAGTCGATCCTGTTAAGGGTCAGTTGTCACATATTGCTTTCCACGCAGTTAAAATTAACGAACCAATTGATGCCGAAGTACCGGTTACTTTGGTTGGGCACGCACCTGCTACAGTTGCGGGTCTATTAGTGCATGTTAACGTTGACCATGTGGTTGTACGTGGTTTGCCAAACAGCATTCCTGATTCTATAGAAGTTGACGTAACTAATATCACCACGCCAGACGACGATGTGCGTGCCGGTGCCTTAAAGATGCCAAAAGACATTACACTTATAACAGACAAAGATATTGTTGTTGTTAGTGTTATTGTGCCAAGGGCAGAGGTAGAAGCTGTCGAAGAAGCAGCAGAAGCAGACGCTGCAGATGTCCCTAGCGAACACGGTGCGCCAAAAACCGAAGAAGAGTAAAACTTTTGCTTTTATAAAAAACACCCGCATCTGCGGGTGTTTTTGTTTGTATAATCTAACAAGTTACTATTCATCTTGCAAAAAACCGCCACTTTGGTGGGCCCATAGTTTAGCGTACAAACCCTTATTTTTAATAAGGTTTTTGTGCGTACCTTGTTCTACTATTTTACCTTTGTCTAGTACTATAATGCGGTCCATTTTTTGTATAGTGCTTAGGCGGTGAGCAATTACAATTGCAGTTTTGTTTTGCATAAGTTTCCAAAGTGCGTCTTGGATGAGCACTTCAGATTCACTGTCAAGTGCACTGGTTGCTTCGTCTAAAATAAGGATCGGCGCATTTTTTAGCATTGCCCGTGCAATTGCTACACGCTGCTTCTGGCCGCCACTTAACTTAACCCCGCGCTCGCCAACCATAGTGTCATATCCATTTGCCATAGATACTATAAATTCTTCGGCATGGGCGTTTTTAGCAGCCTTTTGTATACTTTCTAAGCTAGCTAAATGGTTGCCGTAGCTTATATTATCTTTAATACTACGGTGGAATAACAAAGGTTCCTGGGGCACGTAAGTAATAGACTTGCGCAGATCTTGCTGTGTAATTTGTGTAATATCTTGGCCGTCTATGCTTATTGTGCCTTTCTGGACATCCATAAAGCGCAGAAGCAACATTGTAATAGTTGTTTTACCACTACCACTTGGGCCAACTAGGCCAATTTTTTCGCCCGGGCGAACATCTAGTTGTAGGCCTTCAAACAATGCTTGTTTATTAGTTAAGTCAGGGTACCAAAATGTTATATCTTGTAGTGAGATTTGGCCTTGCGTTGCCCTAAAATGTACAGGATTTGTTGGGTCACTAATTTCGGGCTCAATCTGGAGTATTGTTGCCATATCACTGGCGTCGCCAAATACGCGCGTTACTTGCCTAAAAGTATTGTTTAAGTCCCACAGCCTGCGCATAATACCGATCGTAAAAGTAAGTGATAGGTAAATAACGCCGACCTCTATGTAGCCATTTACGGCAAGTAAGACCGATATAACAATCACAGATACATTAATACTACGCTGCATTCCGCCGCTAACTAGTTCTTGCTTCATGCTTATGCGCATGGTATCCATCGATTTATTATGAACTTCGTCTACGCGTTGTTGCATGCGCTTAGATTCTAGTTTTTCGTTAGCAAAGGATTTTACGGCCATAATGTTGGTAATGGTGTCTGCTACTTGTCCAGTGCGTTTTGTCTCGGCACTTGCCCAGGCTTTGTTGTAAGGAATTTGCTTGCGCCTAAAATACCAAACAAAAGGTATGTATATAGCGGTAATAATAAGTATTGCAACAATAACTGCTGGCGCTTTGGGCGCTAGAATGACGGTAGTATAGGCAAACGCTACTATTAACTTATATACGTTCCAGGTTAGTGGGTCGGTCAGGCGTTCGAAAGACCCAACAAATTTATTGCACTGGTTGACTAATGATCCCGCAAATCTATCCGAGAAAAATCGGTAGCTCATAGTATTTAGGTGATCAAAAACAGTCATAGATAGGTCGCGCATAATAGAATCTTGGGTTTTCCAAAATAAGCGAACAATAATATTCCACATTAAATGGCCAATAAATTCGCACAAAAAAACTAATACTAACAGCGGCCATATCTTGCTAAGCTGCAGGGCATCTAGGTTATTTTTGGCAATATTAGTTAATATACCGCTTACAATAAGGGGCTGTATGGCGTCTTCTATAACCTGGGCCGTTGCCATCATGGGATATATAGTTGCAAGCTTACGCTTATATTTTTTGGCGTGCTGCCAATACACCCTTAGTGTATATTTATTAGTGTCCATAAATGTCCTTTAATTTATTTTAAGAATACAAAACTGAGATGTTTTTGTTTTTTTGCTCTTTTTCGCCGCCTCAGTTATTTGCTATAATTAATAATAAGTATAAACCCAAGTAAGGCAGTTATGCAAAAAATTATTTTATTCTACAAATTTATTCCTATAACTGATACCGAGACAATTATGTTTTGGCAGCGCAGTTTGTGTCAGAATTTGGGCCTAAAAGGCCGCATAATTATTAGCCCGCATGGTATAAATGCCACATTAGGCGGCGACCTACAAAGCTTAAAATACTACACCCGCGCCATGAAAGCGCATAGCCTGTTTGATAACATTACCTATAAGTGGAGCAATGGTGGGGACGAGCATTTCCCAAAACTTAAAGTGAAAATTAAACCTGAGATTGTTGCCTTTGACGCACAGGATGAGATTATTGTGGGCAAAAATGGAATCGAAAATGGTGGCAAGCATCTAAAACCTGCTGCAGTTCACAAACTGATGCAAGAAAAAGGCGGCGATGTTATTTTTTATGATGGCCGTAATATGTACGAAGCCCAGATTGGTAAGTTTAAAAATGCCATTATACCAAACGTAACAACCAGCCGTGATTTTAAAAAAGATC
Source organism: bacterium (assembly GCA_043759925.1). GTDB lineage: Bacteria > Patescibacteriota > Saccharimonadia > Saccharimonadales > SZUA-47 > RFTN01. The sequence goes on from JAYUPU010000047.1 coordinate 4,221, forward strand.
TAGAGTCGGGCGAAATTAGTAAGTATAAAGATAAGCCAATAGTTACCTATTGCACCGGTGGAATACGCTGCGAGATTTTAAGTGCCATGATGGTTAACCGAGGTTTTAACGAGGTATACCAAATGGACGGTGGCATAGCAAAATACGGAGAGAAGTATGGAGACGATGGTTTGTGGGAGGGTAAGTTGTTTGTGTTTGATGACCGCATGAAAATGGGCTTTAGTGATAAGGCCAAAGATATTGCAACTTGCGAACAATGCGGCAAAAAAACCAGCCACCAGGTAAACAGCACAAATATACGCCGTAAACTACATGTTATGTGCGAAGATTGTGCCAAGCTGCAGATAGCCACCTTAGGCTAATATTACTGCTGCTTAGCACACTAATAACACCGTACAAGTGTATACTTGTATCTATGAATACGACATTAAAAGCTAAATTAGCGGACCTACCTAAAACCCCTGGTGTGTATTTTCATAAAAATGCAGCTGGCAACATTATATATATTGGTAAAGCTGCCGTGCTACGTAACCGCGTAAGACAGTATTATCAGGCCAGCCGAACCCGTGACCCTAAAACCGAAGCACTAGTTGCCGAAATTTTTGATACAGATTGGGTAGAAGTAGAAAGCGAAATAGACGCCTTGTTTCTAGAAGCTGAGATGGTAAGGCGATATTTGCCGTCATATAATATATTGTTGCGTGATGACAAAAGTTTGCTGTATGTGCGTATAGATCACAAAGCAGATTACCCCACAGTAACAATTACCAGGCGGCCGCTTGACGACAAGGCCACATATTATGGCCCATACCTAAACGGCTGGGCACTAAAACGAGCACTAAAGTACTTACGGCGTGTGTTCCCTTATGCTATTACCGCACAAGAAGGCACACTTGGCAGTACATTGTATCAGCAAATTGGGCTTGACCCTGGTGTTACATCTGGCAAAACGTCTATAGCCATTTACAGAGCAAACTTAAATAAACTAGGGCAGTATTTACTGGGAAAGCGTAAGACTATTATTGCTGACTTAGAAAAAGACATGATCCGCGCTTCAAAAGCTCAGGATTATGAAAAAGCAGCCGTAATTCGCAATCAATTGTTCTCGTTAAAAGAACTAAGTAAGCAAATCATATTTAGTGACCGCGAATTTTTAGATATTAGCAAAGACCGCGGCTTGCAAGGCTTATCTGATGCCTTAGGTTTGGCTAAAGCGCCTAAGCGCATAGAAGGTTTCGACATTAGCCATATGAGCGGTACAGACGTTGTAGCCAGTATGGTGGTGTTTACAAGTGGCATGCCAGACAAAACGTCTTATCGTAAATTTAAACTAAAAATTCAGCAAAATAATGACTTTGCCAGTATGAACGAAGTTATCGGGCGGCGCTTAGCCGAGCGGAATGTTGCAAATTGGGGCGTGCCAGATCTGTTTTTGATAGACGGCGGAAAGGGGCAACTTGCCAGTGCAATAAAGGCCCGCGACGCAGCAGGTTACAGTAATATCTCTATGATAGGCCTTGCTAAGCGTGATGAAGAAATTGTAGTAAACATTGCAAAATCTAACGTTGTTTTAAATGATGCTTGGCTGCACGAACAAAGTACTTACATTAAAACTACCGATGATTTTACGCTGCTTATGCTGCCCAAAAACCACGATATTGTTAAGTTGCTACAACGTATTCGTGACGAATCACACAGGTTTGCTGTTAGCTATCACACGGTACTTAAAAGATCTAGGCAAATAAGTAGTTGGCTAGACGAAGTGCCAACGATTGGCCCAACTACAAAAAAGAAACTACTTAAGCATTTTGGTAGTAGCCGTGGTATTGTACAGGCCAGGCAAGACGAGTTAACCGCGCTGTTGGGCATCAAAAAAGCTGTTATTTTAGATCAATATCGCCGGGCTTATAAAAAATCACAGAGTTAGTCTAGTTAGTTTGTACATCGGCAATAAAATACAACATTTATACATGCCGTACCTATGCCACTTGGCGCGTATACTAGTTAAGAATGTTTAACGCCCAGTTTTATAAAAAAAATCGCATAGATTTGTTTCTAAACGCCCAAGCGGATGTTGTTATTATATCGTCTGCAGGTTTGTTGCAGCGTAGCGTAGATACAACATACGTCTTTAAGCAAGACAATAATTTTTGGTATTTAACAGGGTGTAATCAACCAGATTTTATACTTGTTATAACAGCTAAAAAGCATATATTGGTACAACCAAACCGCGATAAGCACCGCGACCTATGGGAAGGCGCAATAGACACTGCAGCAATCAAAGCAATCAGCGATGTTGACGAAGTTTTAACCAACAGTGACGGCTGGGAATTCATAAATCAGCTAGTTGAAGGCAAAAAACTAGCTACGATCGCACCGGCCAAGCCGTATATTACGGCTCATGGCTTTTATACAAACCCAGCCCGCGCATGTTTGCATACCAAACTTAAGAAACTAAAACCCGTCCAAATTATTAATGCTCAACCACTAATTGCTAAACAGCGGCAATTCAAAACCTTACCAGAAATTGCAGCCATACAAACAGCAATAGATATTACCCAACAGTCACTGCAGGCTGTAAAAGACAATATGGCAAATTATAAAAACGAATCAAATATTATGCACATGCTTACTTACGAATTCATGCAGCGCGGCGCGCAAGGGCATGCCTACGATCCTATCATTGCCACAGACAAAAATGCCACCACAATACATTACGTAGCAAACAACAGCCCACTTAAGGGCAAAAACATGATTTTGTTTGACGTAGGCGCCGAATATAATAATTACGCTGCTGACATTAGCCGCACTTATGCGCTACGTTCACCGGGGGAGCGTTTAACTGCCGTTCATAGCGCTGTACTTGCCGTGCAGCAACAGCTTATTGCAAGCTTAAAGCCTGGTATTACAATTAAACAACTCGAACAAAAAACAGAATATTTGTTGGCTCAAAAGATTAAAAGTCTCGGTTTAAGCGGTAATGTACGTAATTTTTACCCGCACGGCGTGTCACACCATTTAGGCCTAGATGTGCACGACCCAGCAGACTACAAGCAACCATTACAACCAGGAATGGTTATCACAATAGAACCAGGCATATATATTGCAGAAGAAAATATTGGCGTAAGAATCGAAGACGATGTGCTTATTACAGACAACGGCGCGCGCAATTTATCTAAAAGTGTGCCAACAGATCTGTTATACTATTTGTAATAGATGAAGCAAAGCAGAGTACCTCGATTTATAGTTAGATGGATTGTTTGTGGTGTGGGCATATGGCTTGCTGCAGCACTGGTAGGCCCTGATAACATTTCTTTTCAAAACAGCGCAACAGCAGTTGTTATATCTGGCCTAATATTAGCGATTGTAAACACTGTTATTAAGCCATTGGTTGTATTCTTCTCATTGCCGGCAGTATTACTTAGCCTGGGTATATTTATGGTTATAATAAACGGCTTTATGGTTAGCATAGCGTCTTGGCTGTACAGCCCGTTTCATGTAAGCAGTTTTGTTGTCGCAATTATTGCAGGAATAGTAATTGGGCTTGTTAATTTTTTAGTGACCGCCATAATAGATGATAAATAAGGAGTAATTATGTTAAGTATTTGGAACTTCATTACAATAGGATCGTCGATAATTTTAAGCATTTTGGTATTACTACAAACTCGTGGTGCTAGCCTGGGTGCAGGCCTAGGTGGTGGCGGCGAAGTAAACACAGTGCGCCGTGGTACAGATAAAACAATTATGAATCTTACGATTATAGTAGCAACAATTTTTGCAGTATCACTATTAATAGGTCTGCTAACAGCTTAGGTTTAGTACATAGTTCTTTGGTGGGTGGCCAAACAATAAATATGACAAGTAAAACAATAAAATTACGCTTCAGACGGACGTTTCGTAAACGCAAGAAAGACGCAATACTAGCCGCCGAGGATGCCGAACAGCATCTCGATAGGCACTTTTTTAGGCGCCTAGTGCGCCTTACGAACGTTAGGCGTTTTGTTATTGGGTGGATATTATTAATGGTTTTGTTAACCGTTAGTGTTGGCTTGCAGGCTCGTGGCTTGGGGACATATTTTCAGAAAATTGCCCCTGTGCAGGGCGGTACCTTGCGTGAAGGCGCTGTAGGTACATTTACAAATGCTAATCCACTTTATGCGGTGTCTTTAGTGGACGGCTCTATAGCGCGGCTTGTTTTTTCTAGCCTATTTACACACGATGCAAGTAATAATTTGATACCTGACCTAGCAGATAAATGGGAAGCTGACACAGATGGTCGAGTGTATACAGTATCACTTAGCAAAAATGTTTCTTGGCATGACGGTACGCCATTTACGGCCCAGGATGTTGTTTTTACTTATCAGACAATCCAAAACCCAGATGCAAAATCGCCATTACTTGCTAGTTGGCAAGGCGTAGAAGTAAAAGCAATCGATAACTACACAGTACAGTTCACTCTTCCTAACTCACTAGCATCGTTCCCATTTTCGCTTATAAACGGCATAGTACCAGCCCATATATTAAAAGATACGCCTGCTAGCCAACTGCGCAGTGTATCCTTTAACGCAGTTAACCCAGTAGGCACAGGCCCATTTATATGGAAATCTGTAGAGGTAAAAGGATTTAGTCGTGATGACCGAAGCGAGCAAATTGCACTTCGCCGTAACACTAACTACCATTTGGGAGAGCCAAAAATAGAACAATATGTACTGCGCACGTTTAAAGACGAGGCAGTTATGGCTAAAGCCTACGAAAACAAAGAGCTTACGGCAATGGTAGGTCTAGACAAAGTGCCGTCTGATATAGAAACTGACATCACATCGATTAGTTACAATATACCAACAGACGGTGTAGTGATGACTTTTTTCAACACTAGCTCGCCTATTTTATCTGATGTAAAAGTGCGCCAGGCACTGGTTTATGGCACAAATCGTCCAGAGCTTATTAAACAATTAGGTTTTACGGCGCTTACAACAACGGGGCCATTATTAAAGAACCAGGTTGGTTACGAGCCAACCATTACACAGGCTGCATATAACCAAGAACAAGCTAGTAAATTACTTGACGAAGCAGGTTACAAAATTACATCTGATGGAACGCGCAAAAAAGGCGATACACCACTATTCTTAAGATTTGTATCACAAAACGTTGCCGAATATGTAGCAATTTCACAAAGCCTACAAACGCAGTGGAAGGCTTTAGGTATCGAGCTTGATGTAAAAATTAGGCCTGAAGAAGATATGCAAGGCGATGTGCTAACGCGCCACGATTATGATGTATTGCTGTACGGTATATCTATAGGTCGCGATCCTGATGTATTTGCATATTGGCACAGTTCGCAGGCAGATGTGCGTTCGACCAGCCGGCTTAACCTATCTGAATATAAAAGTAAAATAGCTGACAAAGCCCTAGAAGCTGGCCGCACCAGGTTAGATGCCGGACTTAGGGCTGTAAAATATAAGCCGTTTTTAGTAGCTTGGCAAGCTGACGCACCGGCAATATCACTTTACCAACCACGTTTTTTGTATGTAACCCGCACCGAACTCGTGGGATTTAACACTAATCGTATAGGTGCTGCGGTAGACAGGCTAAATAATATTCAAAATTGGACAGTGCTACAAGATAAAGTTTTAAAATAATTAACTAGTAATTAAACTACTATAAGCAGTGCAATTACTCAGTATAAATATGCTATGATGGTTGTATTACTTATGGTTTATTACAAGGGTCTATCAGTCAATGAATAAAGTAGCTCATTACCTACAAGAACACCTTATCGGCGAAGTGTTTATTAGCCCAGACACGCGTAGTTATTTTAGTACCGACGGCAGTATTTTACGTATTATGCCTTCTTTTGTAGTGTACCCACGTAACGAAAACGATATACGTAAAACAGCTCGCTTTACATGGCAATTAGCCGAACGTGGCCGTGTGATACCTATAACGGCACGTGGTATGGGAACAGACACTGGTGGTGCTGCGATTGGCAGTGGGATAAGTTTAGTGTTTCCAGCGCATATGCACAAAGTACTCGAACTAGACCCTAAATCTGGAATTGTTGCAGTACAGCCCGGGGCAATTTTTGGTAAATTACAGCAAACTCTTCACACACACGGCCGTTTGGTGCCTATATATCCTGCATCTTCCGAATATTCGAGCGTTGGCGGTGCTGTTGCCAACAACAGTAGCGGCGAACGCAGTGGTAAATACGGCTGCGCCCGTGATTATGTAAAGGGGCTACGGCTAGTTTTGGCCAACGGTGAACTTATTGAAACTGGCCGCCTGAGCAAGCGCGAACTTAGCAAAAAGCTGGGCCTGGCTAGTTTTGAAGGCGAAGTATACCGCAAACTAGATGCTTTAATAGAAGAAAGTAAAGACGTAATTAACAATATGCCGCCGCTGCCTAAAATTGCATCTGCAGGTTATGCAATCGGCGAAGTTAAACGTAAAGACGGTTCATTTGACCTTACACCGCTTATTGTTGGTAGCCAGGGTACTTTAGGGCTAATTAGTGAAGTTGTTTTTGACAGCGAAGCCTACAACCCTGAAACCACAGTTATGACAGCAACTTTTACCACCCGCGCACTTGCCTTGCTTGCTGCCGACGAACTAGCTGCGATGAGCGAGCGCCCAGCTGTTATAGATTTTATAGACAAGCACCTAATAGAAGACATATACCGTATAAACCCGCAACTACTTAAAGAAGTTATTGAACCACCACTGCCCGAAATGTTGCTATATGTAGAATTTGATGACGATAGTACGCGCCAGCAAAAGCGCTTAGCTAAAAAGGCCCGCAAAATCATCGAAAAACACAGCGGCTTTTTGGCTATTGCAAACGAAGAGCACGACATAGACAGGCTAAAAGCCGTGCGCGATAGCATGGCAACCATGTGGACTCATGTAGAGGGAAGTGCCCGCGCTTTGCCTATAATTGACGATGCAGTAGTGCCCCTAAAACAATTAGGCGCGCTACTTGCCGGTATAGACGATATGATGCAGCGGGCTAACCAGCAGGTATACGCAGTAGCTGGTAGCGCCCTAAGCGGTGCTGTGCACGTTGTACCACACCTTGACGTAACCCAAATTGGTGACCGCCAAAAAGTCTTTAGGTTTATAGACGAATATTATGCATTGGTAATATCGCTTGGCGGCAGTATTAGTGCCGATCACGGCGATGGCCGTATGCGCGGTGCTTTGCTAGAACACCAGTTTGGGGCAACCGTTATAGAACTTTTTAATGCAATTAAAAAAGCTTTTGACCCATATGGCACTCTAAACCCAGGTGTTAAATTAGGCACAAATCTAGACGATATTAAATTATTGGTACGTTCTGACTACTCGGCCCGCCACAATTTGCAACATATGCCAAAACTTTAGTTTATACGCAGGTATATATTAAAAACCTTACTTTGCAGTAAGGTTTTTAATTTGGTGGGTTGTGAGGGGCTCGACCTTGCGCCCAAAAGAAAATTACTTTTGTGCATGCAACCCCTGTCGGGGCTAAAGGGCGGACAAAGCCCACTGGGCTTTGTCGTTCAAGCCCTATAAATGCCTACAATTTAAAAACCTACCGCAAGGGTAGGTTCATAAATTGGTGGGCGCTGAGGGGCTCGAACCCCCGACCCCCTCAGTGTAAATGAGGTGCTCTAGCCAACTGAGCTAAGCGCCCACAATACATGCTATTCTATCCTATATTTCTTGATTTGTACAGATCAAACAACGTATTATAAGCAAGTATAAATTGCACGAGTGGCGTAATGGTAGCCGCGCATCCTTGAGGTGGATGTGGGAGTAATCCTGTGGAGGTTCAAGTCCTCTCTCGTGCACCACGTTAAAAGCATATATTAATTCCGCTTTTTTAGTACCTAGAAGTGCTATAATGTAAGTATAAATTTAGGAGAAAATATGGCATTTGTTTTACTGGCTATCGCAGGTTTACTGGTTGTAACGCTTATTGTAATTTACAACGGCCTAGTGCGCACCAAAATCCGCGTAGACGAAGCCTGGAGCGATATCACTGTTCAGCTTAAGCGACGCGTAGATTTAATCCCTAACCTCATAGAGACCGTAAAGGGTTATGCCAAGCACGAAGAAGGTGTATTTACTAAGGTAACTGAAGCCCGCGCCGCTACAGTTAACGCTGGCGGCAACGTAAAAGCTACAGCCGAAGCTGACAATATGCTAACAGACGCGCTTAAAAGCATTTTTGCTGTTGCCGAGGCTTACCCGCAATTGCAGGCAAGTGAAAACTTTAGGCAGCTACAAGCAGAACTTGTAGACACTGAAGATAAGATTCAGGCAGCCCGCCGCTTTTATAACGGCTCTGTTCGCGATTTAAATACTAAGATACGTACGCTTCCTACACTTATTTTTGCTAAGATGCTTGGCTTTACCGAGCGCGAGTTCTTTGAACTAGACGAAGCCGCCCAAGCAGTTGCCGAAAAGCCTGTTGACGTAAAATTCTAAAGACCCAAAGTTTAGTAAATGTATAACGAGATATCCGCCAATAAGCGAAAAACATTCTTTTTGCTGCTATCGTTCTTTGCGTTAGTAAGTGCTATTTCCTATGTGTTTTCAAAAACACTAGGCAATAGTTCAATATTTGCGTATGCCGTAGTATTTGCTGTGTTTTACGCACTTTGGGGATATTTTGCTTCTTCTAGCGCCGCGCTAGCTTTAAACGGCGCCAAGCAAATTGTAAAATCAGATAACCCACGTTTGTTTAGGATAGTCGAAAACCTTGCCATAACAGATGGTTTACCTATGCCAAAAATTTATATTATAGAGGATACTGGCCTAAATGCTTTTGCAACGGGGCGTGACCCGCAGCATGCCAGCGTTGCTATAACTACCGGTTTATTAGCTGTTTTAACAGATGCAGAGCTGCAAGGTGTTATGGCGCACGAAATGGGCCACATTAAAAACTATGATATACGCGTTAGTATGGTTGCATTTGCTCTAGTTGGTGTAATTAGTTTGCTGTGTGATATGTTTTTGCGTATTAGTTTTTGGGGACGCGATAACGATGACGATTCTAACGGGGTTTTAATGATAGTTGCGATTATTGCAGTAATACTAGCGCCAATAGTGGCAATACTAATACAGCTATCTATATCGCGTAGGCGTGAATATTTAGCAGACGCTACAGGTGCACTTACTACTCGCTACCCAGAGGGCCTCGCAAGCGCTTTGGAAAAAATCCGTGATGGTGGAGCAGCATTAAAACGACAAAACTCTAGCACGGCACACTTTTTTATTGCTAATCCACTCAAGGGTAAATCAATATCAAGTTTATTAAGTACGCATCCACCCGTAGACGACCGTATCAAAAAATTACGTGATATGAATACTGTTAAATAATGGCCATTAGCAAAAAGTTACCGGCTAAAACTAGAAAATCCGTGGCCGTTCAAGCAAAGTTATCTAAAAATGCTTCAAATCTAAAAGATACAAATACACGTAAACGTAAGCAGCCAAAGTATTCATCTTTTAAGCTAACTAAAAAAATACCGCACCCCAAAGGGCCTATAGTTAGTGGTAGGGTTGTTTTGCAGCGCACACTTAAACTAATACTTGCCAACAAAAAACCCCTACTTTATATACTAATAATCTACGGCCTAGTAAACATGACTTTAGTTCGTGGTTTTGGATCACCACTAAACATTGCCGAACTAAAAACAACTCTGCAAGATAGCTTTGGATCTACACAAGATGGTTTGACCATGGCTGGTACAGTATTTACTGCACTACTTGGTACTTCTAGCGTTACTAGTAGTGAAACCGCAGCAGTGTACCAGAACATGTTGTTTATTTTGGTTAGCCTGGCAATTATATGGGTTTTTAGGCAGTCTGCCGCTGGTAAAAAACCAACTGCAAAGCAAGCGTTTTACAACGCATTTTATCCACTAATACAATTTTTACTAGTTTTGCTAGTCATGGCTGTTCAGCTTGTGCCGGCATATTTTGGTATGTTTGTTTATAGTATTGTTAATAGCGGCGGCTTGGCTATTAGTGGCTTAGAACAAGGTATTTGGCTGCTGTTTATGGGCTTGCTTACCACACTTAGCCTGTACATGATATGTTCTTCACTTTTTGCCCTATATATAGTTACATTGCCAGATATGCAGCCTATGCAAGCGCTGCGTAGCTCACGGCAGTTAGTTTTCTCACGTAGGTTGTCGGTTTTTAGAAAGTTGGTAGTATTACCAATAGTAGCGTTTTTACTACTTGTAATTTTGGTTGTGCCAGCAATATACTTTTTACCGCTTATAGCCCCCTGGCTTTACTTTGCACTTACGCTAGCAAGTATTGTATTTTTACACGCATTTTTGTTTACGTTGTATAAGGAACTTTTGTGAGCAAGCAGCAGCGCTACAGCGAACTTTTAGCTCTGCTAAGTACCTATGCATACGAGTATTATGTGCTAGATGCACCAACTGCTAGCGATGCAGTATACGACGCATTAATACGCGAACTTAAGGCAATAGAGGCGGCTTTCCCTGAGTTTGTTTCGCCGGAAAGCCCTACGCAGCGTATATTGGCAAAGCCGTTGGATGGTTTTGTAAAAGTGCAACACAGCGAGCCTATGATTAGCTTAAACGATGTGTTTGATAAACAAGATGTACAAGATTGGCTTACCCGAACTGAAAAGTTGCTACCAAATAGATCACATGAATTTTTTTGTGATATAAAAATGGATGGTTTAGGTGTTGCGCTTGTTTACCAGGATGGTGTATTTGAACGGGCCATTACCCGCGGCGACAGCCGCGTAGGTGAAGACGTAACTCAAAATATTTTAACCATCAAAAATGTGCCGTATCGGCTTAGATCTGCTAAAGGCAACCAACATTTTTTGATTGGCCGCACCGAAATTAGGGGCGAAGTCGTAATGTACAAAAAAGATTTTGACTCCCTGAATACGCTGCGCCAAGAACAAGGTTTGCCAACGTTTGCCAACCCTCGTAATTTAGCAGCAGGCACAATTAGGCAGCTTGACCCAAAACTTGTTGCAGAGCGCCCATTAGCCTTTAGGGCATATGACATTTTGCGGCCAGATCCTAACGACGTGCCAACCAATAGGCAAGCCTACGACTATATGCGCAGCATGGGCATCGTGGCTAATACGCAGGCCCAGTTATTTAATACACTGGGTGAAGTTATGCACTTTGTTGAACAGTGGGAACATGACCGCCACAAACTACCATTTAATACAGACGGTTTAGTTATTAAAATTAACGACCGTGCAACCTACCGCGGGCTTGGGGTAGTGGGTAAAAACCCACGCGGCGCAGTTGCCTATAAATATCCCGCCGAAGAAGCTACAACCGTAGTGCGCGACATAGTTATAAGTATTGGACGCACCGGCGCTGCAACGCCAGTTGCTGTTTTTGACCCAGTTGTGGTTGCCGGTACTACCGTAAAGCATGCTAGCCTGCACAACGCAGACGAAATTGCCCGCAAAGATATCCGTATAGGCGACACCGTAGTTATATATAAAGCTGGCGATATTATTCCGCAGGTAGAACGTGTAGTTATAGAACTTAGGCCAAAAACCGCCAAAACCTTTTTATACACCAGCGAACTTACAAAACAGTTCCCGGGCTTAGAATTTGAACGCCCCGAGGGCGACGCCGTTTACCGCGTAAAGGGTTCTAGCGGACCAATTATGCTTAAGCGCGCCTTAGAACATTTTGCAAGCCGCGGTGCACTAGATATTGACGGATTGGGCGAAAAGAATGTAGGTGCGCTAGTAGATGCAGGCCTAGCTAACGATCTAGCAGATATTTACGCCGTTACTAAAGATCAATTACTACAGCTTGACCGTTTTGCAGAACTTTCTGCAGATAATTTGGTTAATGCTATAGCAGATAAGAAAACTCCGCTGTTGGCACGGTTTGTATTTGGGCTGGGTATTAGGCATGTGGGCGCCCAAACAGCCATAGACTTAGCAAGCACATTTAGGCGCCTTGATACAATTGGTAGCGCTAGCTACGAAGATCTAAGGGCAGTTAATGGTGTGGGCGAAATTGTAGCAGACAGCATTATACTTTGGTTCGACGAGCAGGATAACCAACAACTGTTAGCTAAGTTTAAAAAACTTGGCGTATGGCCAACAGATGTTTTGCACGTTGGCGGCCCGCTGAGCGGGAATAGCTTTGTTATTACTGGTAGCTTAGTTAGTATGGGCCGCGACATTGCAGCCGAGCGCATTAGGGCTTTGGGGGGTACTTACCAAACAAGTGTTGCTAGCGGCACAACCTATTTGGTTATGGGCGTAAGGGCCGGCCAAAGCAAAGCAGATAAAGCCCTAAAACTAGGCACACAGGTTATAAACGAACAACAATTGCTTGAATTACTTGACAAAAACTAACCATAAGCGTGTAATAGTAACTAGTCGGGCGTTCAATAGGGCTCACTAGCAAAATAAAAATATACAAAAATAAAAAGCCAAGGGAGCCCTTGGTGGGCACGCCCGAACACTAAGATCACTAATCACTACCAAATCGGTAGTGATTTTTGTTTATACGCATTAACAAAATAGGCAAAGATGTGCGTTTTGATGGCATGCGAGAATACTTTTTTAAGTTTACTCGCTTTTGGCTACTGCAAGCCCTTACAGTTTGGGTCGTCATGCTGGCTGTACTTTACGGCTTTAGGCAAGAATCTACCGCAGATGCCCAAAAATCGAAATTTGGCGCTAACAAAGCAAACAAGGGCAAGTGGATAGACAGCGGTGTATGGGCCGCCACTGCCAATAAAAAATACAAAAAGGAAGTGCCATCAGTACTGCCGAGTTTAGCTTCGATTAAGCGCGCTAGCCAAAAATAAAAAACTTCTCAGCACGGAGAAGTTAAACATTTTGGCGCTTATTGCACTAAATAATCCCAACCTGGCTTCCAGGCCTTTTGCTTACGCCAATCTTCCTCTATTGCTTGGTGCCACGTCCTACCTTTCAAGATTACATCAAGAGCAAGCTGCGGTCCTTGGTGTGCAACAATTGCAATATGCTTATTGTCGTAATTTTCTAGCAAAAAATCGACAAAACTTTTTAGCCTTGCTTCTACGTCTTTGTAGCTTTCGCCATTCGGGAATGGTGCATCTATATAGTCATCCATGCGATTTTTGAAACTAGCTGCGGAAGCTCCGTTCATATCCCCATAGTTGCATTCTCTTAGCCGTTCGTCGTGAATGATTTGGTATTTGTTGCCAAAGCCCAATTCTGCTGAATCAATGGCTCTTTGTAGGTCAGAACAAAACACAACTTCGAATTGCACTGCATCGACTTGGGAACCAAGAGCCTTTGATTGTTCTATACCAGCCGTAGAAAGTTCGCCGGGTAACCATCCTGTAGCAAGGTCTTGCTCATTGTCTGTCGTTGTACCATGTACGAAATATGTAATTTCAACACTCATTACATAATTATAGCAAAAAATACCTAAGGGGACTCGACCTGCTTTCAGCAGGCCCGCAACTACATCTTTCAAAAACAAGTTTTGAAGAGTAGCTTGCCTTGCAAAATGCCCTAAGGCATTTTTCACCTGGACCTTGGGCAGCCTTCAAATCCACCGTAGGCTCTACAAAACAAAAAACCATCCCAGGGGATGGATTCTTGTTTTGGTGGAGCTACAGGGACTCGAACCCTGGACCTCTTCACTGCCAGCGAAGCGCTCTAGCCAACTGAGCTACAGCCCCACGTCAGAACTCTTGTTCCTATTGCATTTTAACCCTGTAAGGTTAAAAGTAGCAATCTAGAACAAGGTTCCTCCTTATCAAAATTAAATCGAAATTTAATTTTGGTTAACTTCTAGTTTAACCTGCTTATTTTATCAGAGATGATGTAAAAAATAAAAGTTCGCTACCAGATAAGCACTAGGCTGATACAATGTATGCATGAAGAAATTACCAAAATTACGACTGCCAAAACTAAAACGCAATATAAATTATAAAAAATTAGCAAAGCGACTAGTAGTTTTAGGCGCCATTTTATTAGCAATATCAGGCTATTATGCCTATAACAAATTATACCTAACAAATGAAAAACGTTTTTGGTTGGCGCTTGAAAACAGCATGTCCACACGCAGTGTAGTACGTAGTGTCGAAAGCGGTGGTACAGGTAACAAAACTGTTGAAACTTCGAGGTTTAATTTCGGCACAGAACCTACAGTAAACCGTAACACAAGCGTAGGCTCAAAATCTGCAACCAGTGAAAGTAATGTAACCACCCAGAACATTCTAACCCCAACCTCTCAGTATGTGCGTTATACAGATATCAGCACAAGCGAACTAAGGGCAGATGGTACGGCGTATGATTTTAGTAGTATTAAAGGCATTTGGGCTAAGCAGGCACAAGCAGGCACGCCTGAAGAAGTGGATAGACTTAAGCTATCTTACATTCAACCGCATGTTACATTGGCACCTTTCGGCAATTTAAGTGCTAATGACCGTAATAAAATACTAAAACAAATGAAAGACACCGGTGTTTACGAAATAGATTTTAACAAACCAAATAAACAGACTGTTAATGACCAAGAATATTTAATTTTTTCTGCAAAAGTTAAACTTAAGCAGTACGTTAGTATACTGCAGGCAAACTTTAGTGCTATGGGCTTTGGGGTTTTCCCGCCACTTAACGCCGATAACTACCCTGAGAAGGCACGTTATAATGTACAGTTTATGATAGACCCCAGGAGTAATGTAATCGCTGGCATAAAGTTAGATAACCAAACCGAAAACTACACTAACTACGGCGTAAATATGCGGGCACCTATCCCAGATACGGCTATACCGTTAGACCAATTACAGCAGCAACTACAGTCATTGCAATAATTTATAGTAGGGGGGCGCTATGGAAGATAAAGATTTAACACCAGCAAATAACGAAACAGATACAATTTCAGCAGAAACAGCCAGCAACCAAGGCGCAGTCGAAAGCGCTGTAACTGAAGACACACCAGCAAACACTTCAGCGCCGATCGAAACACCGCACGCAGATGTACCTGAAGCAGCGCATAACGAAGTTGCAACAGCAGTACCGGTAACTGCAAATACACCTGAATCTAAAAAAGGTCGCGCTAAATGGTTATTGCCAATTATTATAGTCGGCACAATAGTAGCCATGGCTGCCAGCACCTATGGTTATATGGGTGTGTATTTGCAGTCACCGCAAAACTTATGGAGTCAGGCCCTTAAAAACACAGGCGAGGCAATAAACGATTATGCAACAGGCCCAAAGCAAACTTATAGTGGTGCTAAAATTAGTGGTACATATAACGTAATAAGCCCAACCGCAGTAGACGGTACAATAACTGCTGCCTTTGACGGTAAAAGTACATCGGCCACAATTACGGCTAATGCCATGGGCATCATGGCGAACCTTGAGGTTTTATCTATTACTAAACAGCCTGCATCTAGCCCTGATATTTACCTAAAACTATCTGGCGTAAAAGGCGCTGCAACACTGCTTGGCAATAACAAACTGGCCGAAGTAGTATCTAAGTTAGATGGCCAATGGTACTACATTGACCATACCCTAACAGCAAACCTTACAAAAAACTTACCAAACACAGCCAATGACCCTCAGCAGCTGCAAGCAAACGTTCAAGATGCTGCTAAAAAAGTTAGCACTGTATTACAAGATAGACTTTTCAACTCAGACTCAAAAAAAGCAGTACTAGTAACAGCAAAAACACTAGGTAAAGAGGATTTCAAGGGCCGCAAAACCCAAAAATACCAGGCACAATTACGTAAGACGCAGCTTAAAGACATGGTTACAGAACTGCAGTCAGCGCTAAAAGACAGCAAGCTAAGTAATTCGATTTTTGGCGATATTAATGATGCCAACAAACAGCAAGAAAATCAGAATAAGTTAGACAAAATATTAAAGCAAATAGAAGCCTTGCCAGAAGAAAAATTAACTGCCGAGGTATGGGTAGACACAGGCTTAAAATACATTCGCAATGTGCGCATTGCACTACCCGGTAACAATGCCAGCACGGCTACCATGTTAGATATAATGGTAGATTACACTGGCGGTGACACTATGCCAATTATTGTCACGCAAACAAATAGTGACGCAAAAAATAACAGCACTACTACCCTGGGTGTAACAGCCAATAAAAGCAACAGCGCAGTAGAACTTAGCTTTGCTCAAAAAGGTAACACTGGTGGCCAAAATATGGATTTTAGCTCAAAAATAAAAGTAGACCCAAGTAATGACAGCGTAAATGCCGCCGTACCTGCAGGTGCTAAAAATATTATGGAGCTTTCGGGCGGCGTACTAGGTGCTAACACACAAGACCCTAGCGCTGGGCAACAGGGCAGCTTTTTAGATCAGCTAATGCAGCAATAACTAAAGTAAAGGCGCTAAAAAGCGGTATAAAGTATACTTAAGGGTAACATGCAAGTTATAGCTAACGATCTTGTAGTTTCATATTCAAAAGTAGGGTCTGGGCCTGTTGCCGTTTTGTTGCATGGCTGGGCAGATTCTAAAGCTACCTTCGATCTACTATCGCAACAGCTACAACAAAATTACACTGTAATAACACTTGACTTAGCTGGCTTTGGTGGGTCGCAGCCCCCTGCAAAAGGTTGGGGTCTAACTGATTTTGCGCAGCATGTGTCAGTTGTTTTACAGAAAATAGCTATAATGCCCAATGATGTTAACTTACTTGTAGGCCACAGTAACGGCGGTGCAATTGCTGTTCGGGCTATTGCCAAAGGCTATCTAAAGCCAAAAAAACTTGTACTAATTGCATCTGCTGGTATACGGGAAGCATCTGCTAAAAAAACTGCTTTGCAGGGTGCCACAAAAGTTGCCAAAATCGCTAGTTATATTTTGCCCAAGTCTGCCCGCAAAAAAATGCGCTCAAAACTATATGGCCAGGTTGGGTCTGACTACCTGGTGGCCGAGCATATGCAAGATAGCTTCAAGCGAATAGTCAAAGATGACATTCAGCATGACGCCGAGCGCATCACTATACCTACCTGCATAATTTACGGCGAGCTGGACACAACTACTCCTGTTAGGTATGCACAGCTACTTAATTCGCTAATTGCTGGGTCGCAGTTACATGTAATACAAAATGCCGATCATTTTGTGCATCAACAGTATGCGTTAGAAGTATTTAACTACATACGCAGGTTCGATAAATCATGATTTATAATCCTATATATTTTAGTACTGTGGTTGTTTATATGCTGCAAAATACCGAATACAGCATTAAACCGTATATTAAGTGGCTACTTCGCACTAAAAACTTTAAAAAAGTTATGTACAGACGAAGGCTAGAACCTACTGGTGCAGCTAAAATGTTGAAATTAATTGTTATGCTTGGAATGAGCTTGCAAATGGCGGCAGCAATCATTCTGTTCGTGGTACTTTTTGACAGCACTCAGGTCGGGCCACTGTTAGCAACGGCAATGTTTATAACAGCTCCCTATGTATGGGCCTTATTGATAGTTGTGCCACTATGGCTTGGTAGAGTCACAATTACCAATCCTAAGGAACGACGTTTAATAAAAGAATCTTCATCATTATTCAAAAAGCATCCTGGACATAAAATTGTTGTGGCGGGCAGCTATGGTAAAACCAGTATGAAGGAACTTTTGGGCAGTATGTTATCAACTCAAAAAAAAGTAGCTATAACACCTGCAAACAAAAATGTTGCAATATCGCATGCACTTTTTGCACGCAGCTTGCAGGGCAATGAGGATATATTGGTTATTGAACTTGGCGAAGGCAAACCCGGCGATGTTGCCAGGTTTTGTAAAACTGTTGGGCCCGACACAGTAATTATTACTGGTATTGCACCGGCACACCTAGACAAGTACGCATCATTAGACCAAGCAGCCCAAGATATTTTTAGTGCCGCAGGTTTTGTAAAGCCACAAAACGTATATGTAAACGGCGACAGTGGTTACGCAAAACCGTACATAAAAGACGGCTATGTTGCATACGGTGCACACGGCAGTAATCAGGCTAAGGTATCCAAAACTAAACAAACTGCGGCCGGGCTATCTTTTGATGTGGCTACTAAAAGTCAATCATATGCAGTTAAAACGCCGCTACTAGGCAAGCACCTAGTTGGGCCGCTAACTGCAGCGCTGCAGCTAGCTGAACAATTTGGTATAAGCAAAAAAGCAATAATAGATTGTTTTGCCAACTTACAGCCATACGAACACCGCATGCAACCAAGATATTTAGCTAGCGGAGCTTTTTTGCTAGATGATACTTACAACGGCAATATAGAGGGCATGCGGGCCGGATTGGCCCTACTTGCAGATTTGCCTGCAACCCGGCGCATTTACGTTACACCGGGGCTAGTAGACCAAGGTAACCAGACTGTAGCCGTGCACCAAGTACTGGGAGCAGCTATTGCTGTTGCAAACCCGACTATGGTCGTACTAATAAAAAATTCTGCTCAGCCAATTATAAAAGCAGCCTTAAATAAGGCTGGCTACAGGGGTCAGATACGTATAGAAGACGATCCGCTTAATTTTTATACTCATATAGACGATATAACAGCAGCGGGCGATGTTGTGTTACTGCAAAACGACTGGCCAGATAACTACGCTTGAGAGTCCAGCTACTACAATTAAAGGCATTTAATTGTAGTATAATTATAAGTATTAAAAAGGATATGCTATGAAAACAATTGCAGTTATTTTTGGCGGCCAATCAACCGAGCATGACGTATCAGTAGTAACAGCTATATCAACAGTCATCAGGCCTCTAGAACTCACTAAAGAATATGATGTGCAGGCAGTTTACATAGCTAAAGATGGATCTTGGTATTGGGATGACCGTTTAAAATTGATTGATATATTTACCAGCGGCAACATTGAAACATTCATGAAAAAAGCGCCAAAAGTGCAAATTCAGTTCGACGACGGTTTAACATTAGTAAAATCTAGCCAATTTGCAGGCCGTAAAGCTTACAAAAAAATAGATATTGTTTTCCCGGCTATGCACGGTACACACGGCGAAGACGGTGATTTAATGGGCTTACTTAACATGGCCGGCGTGCCCTATGTTGGTTGCGGAGTAAGCGCCAGCGCAATTGCAATGGATAAAGTGTTTGCTAAACTTATTGCCCAAACTCACCATATAGCTACCCCAAAAATGCAGTTTATTAATAAATCAGATCTAGAGCGTAACCCGCAGTCATTTATTGCTGCCGTTAATGATAAGCTAACTTACCCCTTGTTTGTAAAGCCAGCCCATCTTGGATCTAGTATTGGTATTACCAAAGTAACTGACCAAAGCCAGCTAGCAAATGCATTAGAAGTAGCGGCCCATTACGATACTAAAATTTTGGTAGAAGAAGCCGTACCTAACCTTATAGAATTGACCTTGCCAATCATGGGTAACGAAGCACCAGTACCAGCCTTTTTAGAACAGCCACTAACAAGTAGCGAAGATTTCTTTGATTTTGACACTAAGTATATGCAGGGTGGCAAGGGTGGTAAAAAAGGCGGCAAAAATGCCAATTCGCAGGGCTACAGCAAAATTCCGGCAGATATCGGGGCCGATTTGTACAAAAAAGCTGAAGACGTCGGTCTAGCAGTATACAAGGCTATTGGCTGTGAAGGTATAGCTAGGGTAGACATGTTGGTTAATAGCAAAACAGGCCAGGTATATTTTAATGAAATCAACCCGCTGCCCGGTGGGCTATATGCACACAACTGGCAGAAAAAGGGCTATAGCAAAACACAGCTTGTTCAGCACCTTATTGACTACGCGCTGCAGCGACATGCCGAAACCGGCAAGCTTAGCACATCTTTTAAGACAAGCTATCTAAAACAATTTTAGTTTAGTTACGGCTATGCATAGCTGTTTTGCCGGGGTCTACATAGGCGTGTTCATTAGCGAAAAATATTAATGCCCAGCGTGCACAAACTTCTGCTGTACGCGCCGGTACTAACCTGCCTTCGTTAGCTATATGGTCGGCGATAACATCGTGCCATGCTGGGCGCAGGTCAGAATCTGGGAAATGTCCGCCATGTGGATTTTTGGCACTAGGCTGTGCGCTAAAGATGCTACTCGCAAATGCAACACCCATACTGCTCTTACGCACAACTGGTGCTAGTTGCTGGTTAGCTTGCGTAGCAATACGTAGGCCGCGGTGGCTCTCGCCAATTTGTATAGTAAGTACGCTTTTATCAAAATGGGGCGCCGCCAGCTGTGTATATGTACTGGGGTGGTAAAAAAGTAGTCTTAGAGGGCTTGTAAACAATGATTCTTTGGTAACGATGTTGTTGATGCCCGGGTGCGTGGGTTCTAGCTGAGCACAAATACTTGTAACAACTTTGCGAGCCTGGGTATGGATATGACTAAATGCTTTATCTAGTATTGCAACTTCTGGTGGTATAGGCCCCCAGTTAAGCAGTTTGTGCTGGCGGGCCATATTAGCGTAATGGCGCGGCGTGTGATGATAAAATTCTTTTGGGTCTTCGTTAGGTAGTAAAACACCCCTTATGCTCGCCAGTGCCTGGGCTTGTAATGTGCGGTTAGTGTAGCCATCCGGCTTGCCAATACTAACAGCACTAGTGCGGTATTTGTGCCACTGTGCCTGGGTATCTTTGGAGTAATCTAGCTGGTCTAGCTGCTTACCAATAACATCTGGGTCGGTACCATTTGGCAGCATGGCATTCATTGTTTCAAAATCTGGGTTAGGGAAGGCTAGCGTAAAATCTGTATAGCGTTCTACAACTTCCTGTACGGCATCATCGTGTATGCCATGCTGCACCTCGGCATAGCCGCGTGCAATGATTTCATTTTGTAATAAACTACCCTCAAAAGTTTGTTGCACGTTGTTACCCTATCCTTACTACTAATGTACCAAGTGGGCGCACGGTAGCATAGTACTAAATTCACAACGCTATTTATTCGACTGTTTTTGCTTTGTAAGGTGTAAAATCGTATAATAATAGTCAAATGATTAAATATAACCCCAAAGAAATTGAACCAAAGTGGCAGCAAGCTTGGGAGGCCCAAAAAACCTATCAGGTTACAGAGGACCCTAGCAAAAAAAAGATATACGCTACACCGATGTTGCCCTATCCAAGCGGGGCCGGTTTACACACTGGCCATGTTCGTAATTATGCAATATCAGATGCAGTATCGCGTTTTTACCGCCAAAAGGGCTATAACGTCATGACCAATATAGCGTGGGATTCTTTTGGTTTGCCCGCCGAAAACTACGCTATAAAAACTGGTACTCCGCCGGCTGAATCTACAGCAAAAAATATTGCCTATTTTAAACAGCAAATGCAAAGCGTTGGCATAAGTTTTGACTGGAGCCGAGAATTTAATACTAGTGACCCAAGCTACTATAAATGGACACAGTGGATTTTTACCCAGTTATTTGAACGTGGCTTAGCTTACCAGGCAGAGCGCGCTCAATGGTGGTGTGATAGCTGTAAGACCGTGCTTGCTGACGAACAAGTGGTTGCTGGCAAATGTTGGCGGCATGACGGCGCAGATGACCCGTTAGTTACCAAAAAAAGTTTTAAACAGTGGTTTTTTAAAATCACCGACTACGCAGATGAGCTTTTAGATACAACCGATGCACTTGAATGGCCAGAAAAAATTAAATCTATGCAAAAAAACTGGATAGGCCGAAGTGAGGGTACTGTAGTGCAGTTTACTTTGCAAGGCCTAAGCGCCGACAGCGAACATTTAGACATTTTTACTACTGCAGTAGAAACAATTTTTGGTGCCACTTTTATGGTGGTAGCGCCCGAACATCCAATAGTTACTACCTATGGTCAGCTGGCTGATAATGCTACAGAAATTGATGAATACGTAGTAAAGGCGGGTCGTAAAAGCGAAATCGACAGGGAAGCCAGCAAAGATAAAACCGGCGTAGCTATCGAAGGGCTATTTGCCGTACACCCACTAACAGGCGCACAAATACCAGTTTGGGTCGCTGATTACGTGATGATGGGTTATGGTAGCGGTGCAATTATGGCCGTACCCGGCGAGGACGCACGTGACAAAGCATTTGCTACAAAGTACGGCTTGCCAATCATTTATACCACCAACACGGGTGAGTTTGTAGATTACGGTGACCTAATTAAGCACAATAAAACAGCTTTTATTTTGGCAAATTCAGGTGAGTTTGATGGCCAAAACTTCGAAGAAGGCTGTCACGCCATTACCGATAAGCTAATTTCAACAGGCAAGGCGCAGCAAAAAGTACACTACAAGATTCGTGATTGGCTAATTAGCCGCCAACGTTACTGGGGTGCGCCAATTCCTATTATTCATTGCCCTAAAGATGGTGCTGTGGCTGTTCCTGAAAAAGATTTACCTGTGATTTTGCCAGAAGTTAAAGATTTTGCACCCGATGGTACGATGCATAGTGTGCTAGCGCGCGAAACAGATTGGGTTAATACAACTTGCCCAACATGCGGCGGCCCGGGCAAGCGCGAAACAGACACAATGGACGGTTACGCCTGTAGTAGCTGGTACATGTATCGCTACACCGATGCGCACAACGACAAACAAGCTTGGGATCCTGCCAAAGCAAATTATTGGTTTCCGGTAGACTTTTACTTTGGCGGTGACCATGCGGTAAGCCATTTATTGTATTTTAGATTTTGGCACAAATTCTTTTGCGACATAGGCTTAGTTGGCGAAAGCGTAGGCCGCGAACCAGTTAAAAGGCTTATATATAACGGCTACATTAACGCCGAAGACGGCACAAAAATGAGCAAAAGCAAAGGCAACACAGTTGACCCAATGGATATTATAAAATCCGGGTATGGGTCAGATGCGCTACGTGTATTTGAGCTTTTCATTGCCCCTTACGACCAAGATACGCCGTGGAATATCAAAGGCGTACCAGGTACATACCGCTTTTTAAACCGTGTTTGGACTTTAACTTCTGAATTTATTGAGTCTGCAACCGGTGACAGCTCAGATAATAACGTAGATATATATCGCATAGCCCATAAAACAGTCAAAAAAGTGACCGAAGACCTTGAATCACTTAGTTTTAACACAGCCGTTGCTGCCATGATGGACATGACAAACCAGCTGTACCTACACAAAGCCAAGCAGGCAATCACAAAGTCAGCTGCCTGGACATATGCAATAGGCTCGTTAGTACAGCTTTTAGGCCCATTCGCACCGCATATGGCAGAAGAACTTTGGAGTATGCTTGGCCATACAGATACGGTACATAAAGACCATTGGCCATCCTACGATGCGGCGTATCTTATCGATGAAACGATTACTATGGCAGTGCAAGTTAACGGCAAAGTACGCAGCCAAATTACACTAGCACCAGATGCCCCGCAAGACCAAGCTATGAAGTTAGCCCTAGCCGATGCCAACGTAGCAAAATATCTACAAAATAAAGAACCGACCAAGGTCATTTATGTCCCAGGCCGGATCTTAAATATCGTTGTAGCTAATTAGGATTTAGCAGTGGTTAGGTACTACTAATACTTCACCGCTAACAATTTTGCCAAGATTAGTATCATTCAGGTCTTGCATAGTGTTAAGTACTGTACGTGGCTTGTCAGCATCTATACCAAGTGCAATTTCCCATGATGTATCGCCTGGCTGAACAATGTAGGCGTGCAGGTTACTTTCAGGGCACACATCTGTACCCATAGCTTTATCTAAAGCAGGTTCTATAGCAAATTTGTAAGTACCAGCAAGTGCACCAAGAGCAAGGCCTACAGCTATAGTGCGGCGCAAAGCATAGTTAGGCTTGTTGTCTATAGGTTGCACACGGTCGTGTTGGCGATATGCAGTTGATTCAGTACGTGATGCTTTATTCATGTGGTTTAGTATACCAGTATATCGTGCTTATGTCAATAGCGTGGGAGCAAAAAGAACGTTAATCATAAGCAATTGCCTTTTATGGGGTGTTTATCGTATACTATGGGTAACATTTGAGGAAATAACAGGGAAGGATACAGAATGGGAAAGCCAAAAAAGCGCACCAGTCCGCGTCGTACTGGGACGCGCCGAAGTCACTTAGTACTAAAACTGTCACGTGCAGTTAATGCTAAAAGTCCAGTAAAAGTACGCACAACATCACGCGAATCTGCAAAAAAGATCGCTGCTTAAAAGGGTAAAGTTAACAATAAGGGTATCTTGCTATGGCATCAAACCGTCATCTTGGACGTATCGTCGCTCTACAGACACTGTATGAGCAAGATTTTCGTCGTGATGTTAGCGACCCAGGTTTTGTGCTATCTGAAGTATTACGTCGTAACACCGACCGATACCAAGAAGTACTAGAAGACCAGGCGTTTATAAGCAAGATAGTGCACGGTGTTACAGATATGCAAGACCAGCTTGACACTATTCTTCAGCCAGTTGCGCCTGAATGGCCGATTGATCAGATAGCAAGAATGGACAGAATAATTTTGCGCATGGGTATATACGAACTGTTGTTTAACAGCGACGCACCGCCCAAAGTGGTCATAAACGAGGCCGTAGAGCTTGCAAAAGCTTTCGGTGGCGACAATTCCAGCAAGTTTGTTAATGGTGTTTTAGGCACTGTGTTGAAAAACAAAGAAAAAGGCCAATACGACCCAGCCAAGCCTGAAAAACCTAAAAAGCCAACTAAAAAAACATCTAAAATATCTAAGTAAAATAATAGAAAGTTAAGTGGCCAAAGTGGTACAAAGACCAAAGCCAATCAAAGCATTCAAACGGCTTGTTACAAGGCGTAATGCTGCTATAAACGAGGTTGTTC
>JAYUPU010000048.1:0-8869 GCA_043759925.1 bacterium
TTAAGTATAAAAGGCATAGAGGTATAACAATGGGTAGACCAGTAATTTTAGGAAACGGCGCCTTAACAGTTGGCTTAAACGAACATGGGCTAGTGCATGACTTTTATTACCCCTACGTTGGGCTAGAAAACCTAACAACTGCCCGCAGTACACACCACAAAATAGGTGTGTGGGTAGACGGCACTTTTAGCTGGGTAGACGATGGCAGCTGGAGTATTAGTGTGGATTTTGAAGCTAAAGCGCTAGTTAGTACTATCAAAATGCGTAACGATAAACTAAATATAGAACTTGAATGTGTTGATGCAGTTGTCAGTAACAAAGATGCATTTGTTAGGGCTGTAAAAGTTACAAACCATTTCACAGAAGCACGTGATGTACGCGTGTTTATGCACCAGGTGTTTTTACTATCACATGCTGGGCATGCAGACACGGCGCTATACGTACCAGAAGATAATTACATACTAGACTACAAGGGATCAGTTACCTTACTTATAAGTGGCCGAAGTATGGATGGCCAAAGTTTTGACCAGTTTGCGGTTGGTAATTATGGGGTCGAAGGTAAAGAAGGAACATTTAAAGATGCCGAGGACGGCGAGCTATCTGGATCGGCCGTAGAACACGGCGGAGTTGATAGTGTAATTAGGTTTAGTGCTAAAGTAGCAGCTTTTGAATCTAACAATTTCGATTATTGGATTGTGGCTGCAGATAACCAACAGGATGCCGCAATAATTCATGCGGATTATATGAAAACTGGTGTAGCTGACGATATAGAAAAGACCCGTAAGCACTACAATACGTGGCTAGATAGGTCACAACTACTGCGCAAAGATATAGCCCCGCAGCTTCAAGATAGCGTAACTAAGTCCCTGCTGGTTATAAAAGCTCATATAGATAAGCGCGGCGGTGTCATAGCCAGCTGTGATTCTTCTATTTTTAATTATGGCCGTGATTACTACAGTTATGTTTGGCCACGTGACGGCGCGTTTGTACTATGGCCACTTATTAGGCTGGGTTATACCCTAGAAGCAAAGCGTTTCTTTAGTTTTTGCGCAGAAATCATGCATCCTGCTGGATATATGATGCACAAGTATCAACCAGACAAAGCAGTAGGTAGCACTTGGCACCCGCTGCTGCATGGCCGCAAAAAAGAACTCGCCATTCAAGAAGACGAAACAGCTATTGTTGTATTTATGCTGGGCGAGTATCTAGACTACAGCAAAGACGAAAAGTTTGTAGAAGGCCTATACGAAAGTTTTATTAAACCGGCTGCCAACTTTATGGCAAGCTTTATAGATAAACAAACTGGCCTACCGCATGCTAGCTATGACCTATGGGAAGAAAAATTTGCAACTCATACCTACACTACTGCCGTTACCTACAGGGCGCTATGTGTTGCAACTGACCTAGCAGAAAGGTTTGGTTATGAAGAAGATTACAGCCACTGGAAACATGCTGCAGCGCAGCTACAAAGCAACAGCACTGCATTTTATGATACCGACCGTAAAAGCTACCGCAAAAGTATTATGTTGCAAGACGACGGAACTGTAACAAACGACGATACGTTAGACGTATCTAGCTGGTACGGCGCATTTATGTTTGATTACGAAACAGATAAGCAGAGGCTTATAGACGGTGCTAAAACAATAGGTCAAAATTTGTTAAACAGCGCACCTAACGGTGGAGTGCCCCGCTACGAACATGATAATTACTTTGCAAGCGACCCTAAATACAAAGGCAACCCGTGGTTTGTAACCACACTCTGGTTAGCACAGTACTATGTACGCTCTAACCAAACCGAACAGGCATCAAATCTTATTGTATGGTGCTTAGATCATACATTAGCTAGCGGAATGTTATCGGAACAAACTCAACCCGAAACCGGTGCACAAATCGGCGTTAGCCCTCTTGTATGGAGCCACGCCGAGCTTATTAATACCATATTAGATATATCTGACGTATAAAAAATCCCGCCTAATTACTGGCAGGATTTTAAGTGACAAATGCCTAGGTTTAGCCCTTACGCGGCTTAACTTCGTTACGACCAAGGTTCTTTTTAGTTTCCTCATAGATAACATGCTTGCGCAATGTTGGATCGTACTTGCGTAATTTAAGCTTGTCGGGTGTGTTTTGGGTGTTTTTACGTGTGTAATAAGTACGGTGACCACTTTCGGTGCTTACCATACCAATAACTTTACGCTTGTCGCCTTTTTTTGCCATAAAAATAAAATCCTTTGTACATAATCATAGCAGATATTACTCTGTTTGCCAAGTATCTAACTCTAGGTTAAAGTCACTGAAAACTTTATGTTCTAGTATGTCATATGCTTAAAACAAAAAAGGCTAATAACGTTACTTAAATCTATCGTGGAGCCCAGATCGAGGATTGAACTCGAGACCTCATCCTTCGCTTACACCTCTATTTATAAAATGCTTATAAGAGGGCTAGACTGTATCTTAAGCGTATAGTTACTAAACGTATCTATTTAGCTTCCCTTGTCAGTCGTTCGGGCCTTGCATTGCTGCTTTTGCCACGGTCTTGTCCATGCATTTGGATATTGACCGTTATTCGGGATTCATAAACAAATTTCTTTAGCTTATGGGCGAAGTTGCTTTACGACTCACCATGGATGCGCTCTACCACTGAGCTACCTGGGCTTACTTAAACTGTTTTAACTGAACATGCATCCAGTCGACTAATTTTATATTATTCACATACACAGTTACAACCCCATATTGGTTCTTTCTTCTGTAAGTCCCTATACCTTGTGGTGCTATGGCTGAAATAGTCGGCATAAACTGCTCCGATGCTATAGATAGCTCTCGTATCCAAAATCTTTTAGCTGCAATAGGGTCAGAGTCATTAAAAACTTGAAGACCAAAGCGAATTTTTTTTTCATTTACTGTGCAGACTTCCCGTAAGAATCTTAAATAACTCCTTATTAGCGCCGGATCAGTGTTGCCTAGTCTGAGGCTAGTGTTGCTAACTTTATTGCCTTCTCCCCAAAAAAGCCCTACGCCTAAACCGTACAAGAGCGCCTTATCTATAGTGTTAATATTTGCAATACTAAACGGGTCTCCACTTTTATTATACTTTTCATAGTTCGCTTCACTCCTGGGTCTTTTTGGTATATGATGCTTTTTCATCCACCAATCTACGGAACCTACGGAAATGTTCAGCGTTTCCGCAATCTCTTTCATAGATAATTTTGAATCTATGTAAAGGTGTTTTAGTTTTAATTTATTTATCATGAATCTAATATCGCATATACCTATACATACATTGCTGTACTACTATAATCAGCAGTTACTTTCTAAAATAACCTACAACAATAGCAGTTATTACTATCAGTCCAAGTAGCCTACGGAAATAACTAACGCCACTTGTAAGTTCTAGAAACGCCCATGTAAAAAGTAGCGCTGCGCTTAATTTGCTATACACACTATGAAATCGACCTGTAGCTACTACCACTGCCAGTACTTTAAACATAAACCAGCCATAAAGCGGAACATTAGGCGCCTGCCATATGACAGTATTTCCGTCAGAATCTCTAAAAAAACTCATTTCTGATTTGCTAATGTATTTAGTACTTTTGTCTTTCATACGTAACCCTTAACGTTTAGTGCATAGGTATGGTATACCTTTAGTATATACACAATAGCATCTAGGTTGTGATACAGACCAAAAGTTTAAATCTAAAATCAGCACTATACTCCTAATAAATATGTCGTGTTAGAATTAACATATGAAGAAACCAAAAAAAGCTAAACCTAAGAATAAAAATAATAGCTTTAATAAGCGCCCGTTGATAATCATGGTATGCTTGTTGATACTTCTAGCAGCGGTTTTAATATTTGTATGGTTACCAAAGGATAATAAGAAAACTACTGTTAGCCAGCCCACTACCGCCGATTCATTAACTGTAGATACGAGTAACAACGTTAGTGTCAGCACTGATAAAAATTTAGGGCAATTGCAGACAGAAGATAAAAGTGTCTCAATCGTGGCTGAATTAAACATTAAACGGGCAAATAACAGGCAGGGTGCATTCTCGCAAGATGCCACCCTGCAAACCAGAGCGATAAATATGGTTTCTGGGGTGACCAAACTTCAAACCAGCTCGCCACCAGTTAAGATCACCATACCTATTCTTGACGACCTATTTGCGAAGGCGGGCGGCACTAAGGCCGATTCGACGTATATCGCATTAGTTTTAGGTGGCTGTAATGAAAGTGCTAAGGCAATAGCTGACCAGTTTTATGACCGCCAGGATAGCTTTGCACGTAACGCATATTATATAAAAATAGGCATTGGCATCGGTAATCTTGGCTATGGCTGCAATCACATAGCCGTATTGGGCGAATGATATTACTTAACCGAAAATTAGCACTGCTATCTAGCTAATACGTTTGTATAATTCATAATCCCGATAAATACCGTGTTATGTTGGCTGTACATTATCCCAAGGTCAGGTACATACCTGATTAGATAAAAAAAGCCTCTGAAGAGGCCTTAAAGAACGCATGGTGCAGAGTGTAGGATTCGACATTTGAAACTCTCTCGGCAACGTGCCTATGGCACGCTCGTTCGGCCAAGCATAGAAAACTCAAACACCCTCTGGGTGTTCTCGCCTATCGGTTCGAATCAATACCATACCAATTTAAAAACCCGACTGGTGTCGGGACATTAAATTGGTGCACCATAATAGACGAGGTCAGAACTTTATTATTTGTTCCAACGTCGTAAACTAAGTATTGCTAAACATCCGGTGATAAAGCTTAAAACTGAAAAAACTACTAAAGATTGCTTACTATTCAGAATGTCCGTAGCAAGCAGTTCACAGTCTACGTACTTGTCATTGTCGTAACAAATTGGATGTTCAACATCTGGCGCTTTTTTCATTTGCGCAATTTCTGACTTACAAGTGTCGGGGATTGTTCGCTGCAGTGACCACTCCTTGCAGCTTGCAGGCAGTTGATTGCCAGCTCCTTTCCGATATTCTATAGAAATTACAGAAAGAAGTGTCATTAACAAACTAACAATAAAAACTGTCCATAGTATTAATTTAATTGGAGTTTTGAATTTAAGCATAAGCGTGGTGCAGAGTGTAGGATTCGAACCTACGAAGGCATAAGCCGAGAGATTTACAGTCTCTTGTGTTTGACCGCTTCACTAACTCTGCGTACATTATAAAAATGGAGCCGACAGAGGGATTTGAACCCACGACCCGCTGTTTACAAAACAGCCGCTCTGGCCACTGAGCTATGTCGGCATTTGTTACTGTGTAACAGATTAGAATTTTAACAGAAAATACCGCCCAGGGCAACCGCTCTTGGCTAAACTATTACCCGCTTAGAACGCATTATGCGCTTAGGCTGCCCTACCGGCATAATCAGCGTCTCTAGGCGCTTAGCTATAACTGCGGCGTTATCGTGCATTCCGCGGCTGTCGTAGGCCTTGTGTAGCAGCATAAACGATTCCTTATTTGGCTCTAGCTCGGCTGCTTTTTCTAACTCGGCAATCACGATTTTATCGTTACCTAGCTTTTCTTGCACTTTGGCGTAGGCGATGTGGCGAGCAGCGAGGGTATCTTCTAGTTTTAAGGCCTGTTCAAAGGCTACAGCAGCTTTATTATAGTTTTCAGTCTCTAGGTAAATAAGCCCTAGGTTATGCAGGCTAGAAGCAGTAGGTTCTATGCTACTGGCAATTTCAAAACAATCAATCGCATCTTTATATTCTTTTTGCTTTGCATACAAAATACCCAGGCGGTTATAGGCGGCGGCATTTTTCTCATCCATTTTTAAAATAGTTAATAGGGCCTTTTCGGCACGCAATAAACGGTTTTCCCGCATGCCCTGGTGGGCTATTTCCCACAACTTACTTAGTTGATCGCTAATTCTAAGTGGAATAGGAGAGAGTTCGCTGTCGCGGACCTTGCTGCTGCTGATTGCAAATAGTGCGCATACACACACAAAAATGAGACTTAACATCTTATAAACAGTATAGCATAGCCTTAAGACTGCAGGTGGCTGAACAGATTACTTAAGACTAACTTTGGCTGAACGTGAGCCTGAATATACACGTTTGCTTGCAGTATTAGTTGTAGGTTATGGGCCCACACCTGGTGCTTGTTTGTAGAAGCAGTTTGCAAAGCGGCACGGCTAATTCGTGATAACGCATCTAGACACTGCTCGACACGCTTTTCTTTAACTATTGAATCAACTGTCTGCAAACGGTCAATTAATGGCGAAGATAATAGTGCTTTTGCTTCGGTTATGGATTGCAGTAGGGGGTGGTCAGTGTCGTTTATAATCGCATCTAATAACATAGCCTCGCCACTAGCAATATAGTATGCTTGTAATACGTTTTTCTGCGTTCCGTAAGTAGATGTAGCCTGATCTAGCGACACTGGTAGTATGTCAACCCGCTTACAGCGCGAAGCAATAGTGGGCAGCATTTTAGATTCGTCATGGCATACAACAATAAATAAGGTTCCTTTTGGTGGCTCTTCCAGTAATTTTAGTAAGGCATTCTGGGCTTCGTGTTTCATAGCATCTACGGGTACTATGCTTACTATTGATGCTATGGATTTGTGCGTAGCTGAGGTTTTTAATCGTTCTTGTGCGCGCAGTTCACGTATAGCATCTATAGATATAGTACCCACTTGGGGCAATATTTGACGGTGCACTGATTTAAATTTAGTATGTAGTTGCTTTGCAACCTGGCCAACTAATAAATCTGCGCCGGACTGCAAGTTACCTACAAGCAGCAATGCATGCGAGGGATCAGCCACAAATCGGTCTAATAATTGCTGAGTTTTTGGGTTAACAAGCACGGTTAACCGTTAAGCCTTTCTGTAAATATTTGAGGCAGTGGTGCAGTAAATGTTTTTTGCTGGCCACTTGGCAGTTGCAGTTCTAGGCTGTAGGCATGCAAAAACAGGCGTGGTTCTTTGTGGCTTTGGTGGCTATATAGGTCATCACCCAATATTGGATGATTAATGTACTGCATATGTACGCGTAGTTGATGTGTACGGCCTGTTAACGGCGTTAGTATAACCTTACTTACTCCATTTTGGTTTGATTCTACCTGGTAGGTTGTAATAGCATTCTTACCAGTTACATCTACCATGAAAGTCTTTGGGTTATTTGGGTTTCGCAGTAGAGGTGCTTCTATACGCGCCAACGGTTGTTCGGGCTTGCCCAGTACAACAGCTATATACTGCTTTTTAACTGTACGGGCAGCAAATTGCTTTTGCAAAAAAGCCTGAGCCGTTTCTGTTTTTGCAGCAATCATAACGCCGCTGGTAGCGCGGTCAAGCCTATGTACAATCCCCGCCCTATCGCCAGTCATATCTTTGGTTTTATCACGTATAAAGCTTGCTACTGAAGCCTCATGCCAATAACGGCCACGGCTATGGCTAATAACACCGGCTGGCTTATCCACCACTATAACGTCGTCGTCTTCGTAAAGTACCGGTAGTTCCATAACGTCGGGTTCGCGCATAATTGGGCTAATGTCAGCTGTCATTACTTGCCCAATTTTTGGTTTGTCGCCTCGGCGTGCAGGTGAACCATCAACATGAACTAAATCCATATCAAATAGTTTACCTAGTGCGGCACGGCTATACTGCGTGTATTGATTTGCTAACAATACATCGGCACGGGTTTTTGCTGTTGTCTCGTCGATAGTTATGTTCATGATAGTTTTAAGGACGTAGGCCTACCGCTTTTTGTACACGTAACAGTGTGGCGTTAGCTTGTTTGGTCATTTCTAGTTCTGATTGCTGTAGTTTTTTAACTATGTGTTTTTGGTCAATAGCAGCAAGTTTGGCTTGAAAATCCACCAAAAAGCTACTTACCAGGTCGGCAACTGCAGA
This sequence comes from bacterium, assembly GCA_043759925.1. Classification (GTDB taxonomy): domain Bacteria; phylum Patescibacteriota; class Saccharimonadia; order Saccharimonadales; family SZUA-47; genus RFTN01. The sequence goes on from JAYUPU010000048.1 coordinate 7,878, forward strand.
TTTAAGGTCACCATAACTCTCGGTTCCTTGCCACTGTTCTAATACATCACTATGCGACTTGTTGGAAAGCAGTTCGTAAATCTGCAGCAAATTTGTAATACCGGGCTGGTTAGTCCAATCCCAATTAATCTTGCCAATGCTATCTGTTTCGGCTGATTTAACCTTTTTTACGGCAGCTTCTGGAGTATCAGTTAGCATAATAGTGCCGGCTGGGTCACTAACACTTTTGCTCATTTTTTTAGTGGTGTTCCGCAGGCTGCGTATACGGGCACCTTCTAGGCGCTTACTAAAACTAAGTTGGTGTTTCCAATCTTGCGGAACAGTAAACAGGTCGCCAAACTTATTGTTAAGTCGTACACCAATATCACGGGCAAGTTCTAGGTGCTGTTTTTGATCATCGCCAACAGGAACATACGTAGCGCCGTATAACAGTATGTCTGCTGCCATAAGTACAGGATAGTCAAAAAGCCCAGCTGTAATATTTGTCTCAATATCTGTTTTTTCTTTAAACTGAGTCATGCGACTTAGTTCGCCAAAATATGCAAAGTTATTAAGTATTACCGTAAGTTCGCTGTGGGCAGGAATATAGCTTTGGCGGTATAGGTAAAAGTCTGGGTTATCTATTGGCATACCGGCAGCTACAAACACAGCAATATTTTTCATTGTTTGTGCGTACAGTGTGCTGTGGTCGACTTCTGTAGTAAAGCTATGCAGATCTGGTGCAAACATGTTTACTTGGTAGTCGCCAGCATGTTCTTGCTGCAACCTTACCATAGGTAAAATAGCACCTAAATAGTTGCCTAAGTGGTAGTCGGCGTTAGTGCGAAGCCCCGTTAATATTACTAGTTTACTCATATGTATGTATTATACGTTATTTGTTACAGTCTATGTCTGACAAAATAGGGTGACCTTTCGGGCTGTTGCTAAACTGGCTGACCATTGGCTAAAAATACTACCGCACAAACAAAAACTCCCCTTTCGGGGAGCTTAAT
>JAYUPU010000049.1:0-3364 GCA_043759925.1 bacterium
CCGGTTTCGGCAATGATATAGTTAATCATCTCGCCGCCCTTACCAATAACTTCGCGGATTTTATCCGGGTTAATCTGAATTGTTTCTACGCGTGGTGCATATGGGCTGAGTGCTGTACGTGGGCGTTCAAGCGTTGTAAGCATGTGCTTAAGTATGTGTGCACGGCCTATCTTACCCTGGTTGATGGCGTCAGCCAAAACCGCTGTAGGCAAACCGTGAACCTTCATGTCCATTTGCATTGCAGTAATACCCTTTGGTGTGCCGGTAACTTTAAAGTCCATGTCGCCTGCAAAGTCTTCGGCATCTTGGATATCTGTCAAAATAACTATTTTGTCGCCGTCTACTATTAGGCCCATGGCGATACCGCTGACAGGTGCCGTTAGTGGCACGCCTGCGTCCATAAGGCTAAGTATGCTGCTACAGGTAGCCGCCATGCTGGTGCTACCGTGCTGGCTCATAATTTCGGTTACGCTGCGGATAGCATATGGGAAATCTGCTTCGCTAGGCAACACTGGCAACACTGCGCGTTCTGCAAGTGCGCTGTGGCCTATTTCGCGCCTGCCTGGGGATCCAAGGCGCTTAACTTCGCCAACTGTCCAGCCTGGGGCGTTAAAGTGGTGCATATAGCGCTTTTCGCCTTGGAATTCCATAGTGTCTATAGATTGGCTGTAGCTAAGTGGTGCAAGCGTTGTGATGTTCATAGCCTGCGTTACACCGCGGGTAAACAAGCTGCTGCCGTGGGCGCGTGGCAAAAAACCAACTTCGCTACTTAGTGGGCGGACCTCGGTAAGTTTACGGCCGTCTGGGCGCTCGCCGTCATTTAAAATGCCGGTGCGCACATCTTTGTTAACAGCTGATGCAAATGCATCGTGGTAATCACTAGAAACTTTGGCGTATTCGTCCTCACCTAGTTCGGTGCGGAAGTGTTCTTTTAAATCTTCTAGTAGTGTGTGCAAAGCAGCGTGGCGGGACTCAAAGGCACCACGGACTTTTTTACCCATTTTACCCTTAAGCCATGCGTCGACATTTTTTTGGATGTCTTCGCTTGGTAGGCTAAGTTCAAATGTAAGTGGTGTAACTTTTAGCTTTTTAACAAGTTCTAGCTGCAAGTCTATAGCTGGTTGGTATGACTTTTGGGCTAAGTCTAGTGCCTCTACGATTAGCTCTTCACTAACTTCGTTTGCACCGGCTTCTACCATCATTACTGCACTGTCTTTACCGGCAACAAATAGGTCTAGGTCGCCGTCTTTTAACTGGTCGCGGGTTGGGAAAGCAACTAATTTGCCATCAACGTGGCCAATACGGATACCAGCAACTGGGCCATCAAATGGTGCGCCAGCTACCATAAATGCTGTACTAACAGCGATCATAGCAATTGCATCAGGGCGGAAGGCTGGGTCCATGCTTAGTACGGTTGCAATACCTTGTACTTCGTGGCGGTAGCCTTTTGGCCAAAGTGGCCTAATTGGGCGGTCGATTAAACGGCCGATTAAAATTGCGTCTTCGCTTGGGCGACCTTCGCGTTTTACATAACGGCTGCCGCTAATTTTGCCAGCTGCATAAAAACGCTCTTCATAATCGATACTAAGTGGGAAGTAATCAAAGCCATTTAGTGGCTGCTTACCTATCATTGCGGTACCTAAAATAACTGTTTCGCCGTAACGCACAAGTACACTGGCGCTGGTTCTAAAACCTACGCGGTTAATTTCTATGCTAAGTTCGCGGCCACAAAAGTCGGTCTTAACGCTAACTATGTCTTTTCCTAGGGGGTTTATTGTTGGCATGAAGTATATCGTCCTTTCTTTGACAGGAATCTAGCTAGTCTCAAGAAACAAATTTCAAATATACACGATTATTGACGTGATATATCTGTTGTTGCTTCTTATTCAAGCTGTTGTCCTTTTTTTATTTACTTCATTCGTTTAGCGCGTTAGCGCTGGCCGTAGAAGAAAACAAACGCTAATTAGCGGCGGAGACCAAGCTTTTTGATAAGTGCCAAATATTCTTGAGGATTGGTTTCAGCAGTGTATTTTAGCAACTTTTTGCGGCGACCAACCATCTGCATAAGACCACGGCGTGTTGCGTTATCTTTTTTGTTCACTTTTAGGTGAGCAGTTAGTTCGTTGATGCGCTCAGTAAGTACAGCAACCTGAACGCTTGGCGAACCTACGTCAGTTTTACTAGCACCGTACTCAGCAGTCAAAGCTGCTTTTTTCTCTGTTGAAATCATATCTGTACGTATTACTTTAACATACCCGTATCTGTTATGCAAGCAAATTTTGCGTAATTACATCTGTAGTAATGTTATGGGGCGATACCGCTGTGCTTATATTAAAGTCGCCGACTGTTGTGCGTCTTAAACCAGATAAATAGGCACCTGTGCCCATTTTTTGGCCTAAATCACGCGCCAAACTGCGGATATATGTGCCGCTGCCAACACTAACTGTGCATGAAACTGTTGGATATTGGTAAACTACGTCGGTTATGGCGTAAATTTTTACTGGCCTTGCTGGCAAAGCCACATGCTTACCTGCCCTGGCTGCATTATATGACCTTACGCCAGCAATTTTAATGGCGCTAAATTGGGGCGGAATCTGCATAATATCGCCTACAAATGTTTGCAGCGCTTGGGTAATTGCCTCTTTAGTGGGTTGGGCGTTAGAAACGTCAATCAGTTCGCCTTCGGCGTCATCGGTATTGCTGGTTTTACCCAGCGTTATAACAGCTTCGTAACTTTTGTCGTGTTTGGTAAGGGTTGCTATTTTTTTGGTATAGCTACCAATTGCCAGCACCAACAGGCCGGTTGCCATGGGGTCAAGTGTGCCAGTATGGCCCACTTTAATGCGCGGCAAACCGTTTGCCCGCGCATGCGCGGCTATAACGCCGCGCACCTTGGCAACCACGTCAAAACTTGTCCAGCCTTGGGGCTTGTCTACTAGCAAAAGTCCATTCATATTGTTGTAAGTGTACTACAATTGTACTGGGGCGTCTGGCGTTGGCTGGTCGGATGGGTTTAGATATGCATGGTGTTGTTCCACCTGGGGTGGGCCCATAGGCATCATTGGTGGTGGTACGGGTGGTGGAGCCATTGGGTCAATTACCTGCTGCGCTGCGGGGGCCGATGGTTCTATCAAGCTTGCTTGTTGCTGCAAAACATCGCCAACTGCCGGCATACTAGGGGCAGGGTCAAATGTAGGCATGGTCGGTACAACATCTGGCTGAGTTACGGGGGCAACTGGGTCGAATGTAGGTAAAGGTTCTGGGGTGTTTAGTGGCATAAACTGTGCGCCAACCGCCTGGTTTGCTTGTGGACGCGGTGCGCTATCTAGTGCTGCTATATTTACTGCACTGCGGGCGTCATCAA
>JAYUPU010000050.1:0-8559 GCA_043759925.1 bacterium
GTTTTTGCAGGAACTTTTTAGTGAAAAATCTGCAGAGAAAAAAGAAGCCGAAGAAGACGTTGAAAAGAACAAAGACAAAAAAAGTCGTTTTGCACGTGCTTGGCGCATACTTTTTAGTAGCGTAGCCCAAAAAGAAACTGTAGACAGCGCGCCAGCGGCCAGTGCTACGGGGTTATTTTTTGAACGCGGCATAGTTACAGATGCAGCTGAACATATCGATCATGCTGAACAGGCCGTAGTCGAGGCCCAGCCAGAACAAACCGCAGCAGCAGAAGCAGTTGAAACACCTCAAGCACCTTTAGCTGAGGCCGCACCAGAACGCCCACGTACAGTGGTTTATGAGCGCCAACCAGACACGGTTATGCCATCCGCAGAAGCAGTCGCCGCCCCAGAAGCAGCACCGGCCCCGCAGCCGCAAATTATAGAGCGTAGTGCCGCGCCCGAGCGGGTTGTTTATAGCCCGAATACTACCGAACGTATCCGCCAAGCCCGCATAGAACGCCGCCAAAAGGATATCGAGCGGGATGTTAAAAATGTTAACCGCGAACAACAGCGTAGCCCGGAAATTGCTAAAACGCCTGAGCGTGTACCGCAACCAATTCAGCAAACTACCGAAGTTATAAAAACTAAAGAAGTAATAAAAAATATAGAGACTTTAAAATCAGTCGAAGAGCCGGCAACAAAACAAGATACTATAGAGCGTATAGTGCAGCAAAACCCTAACCAACAGCCCAAACCCGAACAAAAGCGGGTGGCCGAACAGTTATTGCACGCCGAAATTAAAGAGGTAAACGACGAAAGTAAAGATATCGCCTACGAACTAAGCCACGAACACAAAGACATGGATAAGCAATCGGCTGGTGCGTGGGCTGCACTGCAGGCCAGCGCCGATGCCCAGGCAAAAGTAAATGCAGCTGCAATTGCAGCAGCGCAGGCGGCACCCTTCAAGGCAGCTAATGACCAAACAGAAGATTTAGTGCAGGCCCGCCAGAGTGTAGTGTATAAAAAAGCAATAACGGGGGGATTTGTAACCGCAATCGTAATTATTGCAGTATTAATTGTGTTGTTTCTGATACAATCTAGGTAGGTAAATATATGTTTAAACTTGATAATAATTTTTTGATAGAACTAGGGCTCGGCGCTTTGCCAGCCGACGAAAAAAATAAAATGTTAGCGCATATATACGAGACTCTTGAGATGCGTGTAGGTATGAAACTTGCCGAACAAATGACAGATGCCCAACTTGACGAGTTCGAGGCCTACATTAACCGCAACGACGAAGCTGGCGCACTAACTTGGCTTGAATCTAACTTCCCAAATTACAAACAAGTTGTAGCCGAAGAACTAGAGCGCCTTAGGAACGAAATTAAAGCTGTTGCGCCAAGTATTGTTACCCAAAGTATGTCAGTAGCAAACGTTACTAGCGCTATGCCACAACAGGTATCGGCGCCGCAGGCGCCGGCAGCTGCACAATATGCAGCACCCGTACAACCACAGCCTGTGCCAGGCCAAGAACCCCAGCAACCTATGCAAGCTGGGCCTCAGTACCAGCCAGCGCCGCAATATGCGCAGCCGCAACAACCAGCCCCAGGTATGGGTGTGCCACAGCAACCTCTTCAGCCGTATCAGCCACCACAGCCTCAAGCTCAACAGCCATATCAGTATCCGCCCCAACAGTAACTATTGAATAGTTTTTTATAAAATAGTGCAGTCTGTAGCGTAAAAACGAGCACCGAAGCGGAAGCTGTACTTCTAGTACAGCGAGCATCGGAGACACAGTTTTTCGCACAGAATGTGCATTTTATATATATCTAGCGTAGCCGTTAATAAAGCCGGCGGCGTCCATTACGCCTTTGCCGGCGGGTTTTATGGCATCTATAATTAGCGCATCTTGGCCACAGTACACAATTAGTTCTTTGTTAACCAAAGAACGCGTGCCCGGCGCACCTTTTTGTTCGGTGACATGTGCGGCTGTAATCACCACGTCTAAATCATTAAACTTTGTGTAGCTTTTTGGCCAACTGCTATATGCCCTAATTTCACATTCTATTTGTGTAGCTGGTTTTTGCCAATCAATCAGGCCATCTTGCTTAGTTAGCTTACGGCTAAAGCTTGGCGTTATAGGTAAGTTCATTGTGCTAGCAATAATTTCTTGCGGGTTTGGTTTAAATTCGCCAGATATATATTTTGGCAACATGTCACTAAGCAACGCGTCACTCAGGTTTATTAGCTGGTAGGTCAGAGTTTGGTTTGTGTCGTCTGGCATAATATCGTAAACGCCCCAGCCAAACACGGGCCCTTCGTCTAAACCAGCTGTAATAAGCATTAAACTTACACCAGTTTGTTTTTGGCCGCTTAACAGGGCAAAAGTAATTGGGTCGGCGCCGCGCCATTGTGGTAGTAGGCTAAAGTGGCTATTTACAATGCCGTTTGCAAAATAATCTATAACATCCTGGGCAATTATAATGCCGTAGTCTATAACTATGCCGGTTGGGCTAGTAACGGGTTTGGTCTTAAACAATTCAGATAATTCTTTTTTATTGCTAGGCGTAAATACCGTTAGGCCTAAGTCTTGGGCAACTTTAAGGGTAGGGTAGTCACCGTGGTGGCCAAGCGGTTTTGGCTTTGTTATAACTGCTTCAATATCAAAGTTTTTGGCTAAAAGTATTAGGCTTTCGGCCGCAACAGGGCCTGCACCAAAAAATACCACTGTTGGCTTATTCGTCATGATCTTCCCACAAATCATGGTTATTTTTAATATGGGTGTCGTAGTCTAGTGCAGTTAGCTTGCCGTCTTTGGCCAGTTGGTAAAACGCGTCTGGGCTTTCTTTGATGTGATCGATGTAGACTATGCCATTTGTGTGGTCAATTTCATGCTGAAAAATACGGGCCAAAAAGTCCTCGGCAGTTATGCGGAACATCTGCCCATCTTCGTTCATTGCATCAATTTTAACTTTGGTGTAGCGCGGGACTTTGCCGTACACGTCTTTAATGCTTAGGCAGCCCTCGTAATCTTCTACGACCTTACCATAATATTTAGCAATAACAGGGTTAATAAACACTGCAAAGTCGCGGTTAGATTTGTCGTCAAAATCGTCGCGTATTACAATAACGCGCCATAGTTTGTCTACCTGAATGGCTGCAAGGGCAACACCAACTTCGTGGTCGCGGTGGTCTTCCCAATCAAGGGTGGCGGCCTTCATATCTGCAATAAGCTGTAAAATTTCGGGCGTAATTATGGCCACTTTTTTAGACCTTCGGCGTAGGTTTGGGCTGGGTAGGGTAATAATGCTGTCTCGATCCATTTGTACTAGTGTACCTTATAAAAGTGAGTTTGCTCAAGGGGTGAATTATGTACGTATTTGTTGTGAAGTAGCAAACGCAATATCACGTTGCAATATTTGTTCCCAAGTTGTAAGTTGACCCGTAGCTAAATCTTCTATGAGCGATTCATTGTATCGCACGACTTCTTTAGTGTGCGTCATGAAAAATTTTTGCAAGCCCCTATGGGGGTAGGTGTAGCCCCCAGCCAGTAAATCAAGCTGCATAATTTGGAAACCAACCAGCTTACTTGGGTCTAGCGGGGTATTGTCGTCAATACCAGCTTGTTCCTGATAAAGCCTGTGAGAAAAGTAGGGGCCAGTCAGAGAATGTAGTCTGCCAAGATCAGCGCTAGCAATGATATTGGCAATTGTCTGCTCTCTTTTACTATGATATGTCTGTTGGGTCGCGCGTTGCACCAGCCTGCATACACCTTCTGTTTTTTCGACCCATGTTTCGGTACCAAGTATGGCTATCTTTGCTATTTGTCGATCAACAGCAGTAAAATCCGAACCATATTTAGCCAGCTCTATATCTAGTTCATCTGCACTTTGCACCTCATTAGCATTTGCAGGTGCGCAAAGATCGTACACTACATCGTGGAAGACTGCGTCAAGCGTAACCAAAGAAGTATCACGGTGATCCAGGTGTAGTGCTCTGGCAGCTTTAACCGCATCTTTAACAACACTAAGGGTATGAAGACCATTGTGGTATCGCTTAGGTATTGTTTCTTCTACTGAGCCGTCAGCTACTCCATTGTTACTATGCCTTTGTACAACAATATCTAAAGTTCTTGCTACACTGCCACTGATAGTCTCATCTGGTATTAATTGCTGAAGCTCAAGATGTTCAGTAAAGCCAACTTGCATATTGCACTCCTATATGGAAATACAGTATATACTCGGATTTTTTAATTACAATAGATTTATAGGTTCTAGATCGTACTGCCAACCGGTGGGCAGACCTTTTGCTATATTAGTTAACGTTTGACGTTGAGTTGTTTTTACAACAATCTGTACTGTAGACATGCCGCGCTTTTTTGGCCTGAAGCTAGATACAGGGCCTAAAAGTATACAATCCGGGTACTTTTTACTGAGGTTATTTAGCATAGTTTGGGCTTCGGCCATGGCCTTAACGGTTATTTTTTTGCTAATCCACAGCGTAGCCATGTGGTAAACAGGTGGAAAACTAAAGGAAGTTTTTTGTTCAACCTGTGTTGTATAAAAATCATCATAATTTTTGGCTATTGCTTGCTGGATAACGTTATTACTCGGCTGGTATGTCTGAATATATACGTTACCACTTCGGTGGCCGCGGCCAACACGGCCAATTGCTTGGGCCAATAGCTGGTAGGTCCGTTCTTCGGCACTAAAATCGGGTATATTTAGGCTTAAATCTGCGGCTACTATGCCAACAACAGATAGCTTTGGTAAATCAAAGCCCTTAACTAACATTTGTGTGCCTACAATTATATCTACATCCCCCTGCTGAAGGGCGGTATGGTTTTCGCTCAGCGATTCGGCCTTAGTGTTATCGGTGTCAAAGCGGGATATCTTGGCACTTTTAAAGTGTTTTTGCAGCCATTCTGCCAGGGCTTTAGTACCGGCACTTTTATACAAGATATCTGGGCTGGCACAGGTTGGACATTGCGCCGGTACTGGTTGTTTATAGCCACAGGCATGGCACAGCACGGTGTGGGTGTCGTGGTGGTAGGTCAGGCCAATATCGCAGTTGGGGCACATCGCCTGCCAACCACAGGTGCTACACATTACTATCTTGGCAGTACCGCGGCGGTTAAGATAGATTAGTATTTGTTCTTTGCGCTGCAGGGCCTGTTCGCAGGCTTGTAACAGGGCTGTACTAAGCATTGGGTGCTGGCTAAAATTATCTTTATCAGTCATATCTACCACCTGTACGGTGCTACTGGCACCTGTTTGTACTGCCGTTTGGGTCATGCGTATTATGGCTTTGCTACGCTGGCGAGCTAAATATATATCGCTAACCAGGGGCGTTGCACTAGCAAGTATAAGCTGTGCGCCTTGTTGTGCGGCTATTATGCTAGCTACACGGCTGGCATGATACCTAATACCTTCTTCTTGTTTGTAGGCTGGTTCGTGCGATTCGTCCACCACTATTAGCCCAACGCTGCTAAGTGGTAAAAACAGGGCAGACCTTGTGCCTATTAACACTTGCGGATGGCCATCATAAGCGCTACGCCACGCCGTTGCGCGTTGGGTTGGGGTAAGTGCGCTGTGGTACACATACGCTGGCAAGCCCGCTGCTGTAAAAGCTGCCTGCATCTGGGGGATAAGGCCAATTTCGGGTACCAATATTACAGCTGTTTTGCCAGCCAATAGCGTGGTGCGTGCTTGGTCTATATATATACGTGTTTTGCCACTGCCGGTGTCGCCGTGCAGTACAACTGTTTGGCCGGCAGCTGCCTTTAGCTGCTTTAGGGCTGCTGTTTGGTCGTTAGTAAGCGGGGGCAGGTCAACATCTACCATTGGCGTTCGGGCAACATCCACAGTTGTAGTTTTTTGTAAAAAGCTGGGCATAAAAAGCTGCAAGGCCTGGGCTTCGTTTGCTACATAGTAGCAAGCCAAAAATCTTATTAGATGCTTTTGTAGCGTACCCAATACGTAAGGGAAAATAGTTGTAATTGGCTTGGTATTAAACGTTGGCTTTGAAGTTTTTTTAACAATAATGCCAATAGCAGCCCTATTTTGAATAGGTACAATTGCAAATGTAAGCGGAGCGATTTGGCCATCAAATTCATAGGTAAATACGCTGTTAGCAGCGGTGTATTCTTGCGTAACTAGTACCTCGTAATAATTCATGTCTAGACTTAGTATATAACCTCTTGCCCAAAAAAATATTGTTGCATCTTGCAAAAAAGCTGTTTATACTACGTTGTTAGAAGAACAATAATCAAGCTTATGTTAGACGTATTTATAACTTCACGAGTTCGACGCAAGATTGTAGTAATCTATGCAAAATACCCAGACTTTAAAACACATGTCCGGGGCCTTGCTAAGTTGATCAAGGAAGATGCCGGTAACATCCAGCGCGAACTAAAGCGCCTAGAAAAAGTTGGCTTTTTAACCGCCGAAAAACAGGGTAACACTAAGGTATACCAAACCAACAAGCACTTCATTATTTTTAAAGAACTACAGAGTATTGTACTTAAAAGCCAACGCGCTACCCAAAAACGCAACCAACAGTAAGCACCCAAACACTGCGAATTAAAGGGCCAAACCGGGCCCTTTTTTAATTGTTGTAGGTATAACACTTGGCAAACTTGGTAAGTCGGCTACACTAGGTAGCAATATGGCAACAACCCAGGAGTTATATACGTTGCGTACACTAGCACTGGACGAACAGTTTACTTCTGCAGTTGAGCAACGCTCTCCAGACAGGAACTTATTAGATAGCCTAGGCAAGCTTGTATTACCAGACTTTTCATTGGTAATGTGCCAGTCAGAACAAGCGTATAGGCAAGACTTTGATGAGAAAAGCGAAACCGGCTATGTTATTACACCAATAGGCCAACCAATCACTGTTTTAGGTAGGTTTGGAGGATTTTTTAGTGGGGCTATAGAGTCGGTGTTTGATGATGAGATAATAGCGGTCGAAAAAGTATCATACTTTGTTATGACCGATGACTTTAAAGATACGGGCTTTTTGTTCCCAGTAGAAGAAAGTAAAATAATGGATGCTCTTGTAGAGCTAAAGGATGATCCAGTTTTTGAAGATTTAACATATGAGCTAGGACAAGAGAAAATAGATATTAAAAAGATTGCTGATATTATTCGTAATGGTGTGTATGGCCCTAATATTAAACCTTACTATTCGTCGTATATGCAGCTGACACTAAAACCGAGTGAATTATTCAGTTGGGTTCAGGCAAAATCTTGTTTACCGATTGGATTTAGCGACGCTTTTGTCGAAAAAAGTAAGTACACGCATAACGTTGGCATCCCAATTACACAAGACCATTGCTTTAGTATTATGCAGTTAGGCGAGGGCCCTACCTGTCTGACAATAATGGATGGCAGTATTCCTTCGTTAGCTATACCCGTTCGAGCTATAAATGGTTGTGTTGCAACTGATTTGTTACAAATCGAGTGGTAGTGCGGCCTTATAGTGTTGCCAATTACCATCTGTTAATGTACAATAGGTCGATATGATACAAGTTACTAAAAAAGATGCTAAAGAATCTACCGAAAGCCTGATCCGCCGTTTTACGCGCAAAGTTCAGCAATCTGGCCTGATTATTGAAGCAAAATCGCACCAATATCACGAAAAAGAGATCAGCAAGCCTGATCGCCGTCGCAAGGCAATTATCCGTCGCCAACGCAAGGATATTAAGATCCAAAAGATCAAACTAGGCCAGAAGTAATTTTTGTAGCCTTTAAAGAAATCGCCCACCAGGGCGGTTTTTTTGTTTACAGTAGTTTATTTGCTACACTGTAGCCCATGAGTGCACGAACAAGGCAGTTTTTGAGTAAAAATGATTATTATGGTCAGTATTATATCGGGCGTGGTTTTAAAAACAGGATAGCTGAAGCTGGGCGCAAAAACATAGAACAGCATTACGCAAGAGTAGCTAATATGAGCGATACTGAAAGAGAAGTACTTGAGACCGCAACAGCAATAAGAAATAAGATGGCCGAGCGTTATCGAATGTGGTCGGATGCTGGTTTATTAGGTAAGTGGTTAATAGGCAGGAATACGAAGGTGTTGCCGTTAGAACATAGTGTTGATGCCATGGCACACAGGCTGAATATGAGCGTACGTGTACCAGTAGATGGCAGTGAAAGTGATTGGTTATTACAACTAAGCAGCAGACCATACACAAAAAAAGGCCATAGTACTAGGCTAGCTTTTGCTAATTACCGTTTTAGTGATTTACGTGTTCTACAGACACAGGCACCAGAATTAAGCGATGGGTTGTTACAAATACCGTACTTTGATGTACGCCTTTATGATCAGCATATTATAGATCAGCCTGATCCGACTGAATCTAATAACAGTCACTGGCCTACGCCTGAACGCGCCGAACAACTGCACGGCATACTAAAAATCGCACTACCCCAGCTGTAATACCAGTTACCGTTGGCCTACCTCCACTCCTATAAATCTGCTAAAATAAAATTATGAGTTTAAAAGACACCCTACAAGCAGACCTTAAAACGTCGATGATTGCCCGCGACAGTTTTAAAACAGATATTATCAAAG
>JAYUPU010000051.1:0-8497 GCA_043759925.1 bacterium
CAAAAAATAAGATATGGCGATGCAAAGGTTGCAATTTTAGAGAACTGGGGCGGAAGACCAAGTATTGCTGGCGATGACCCAATTCGTACACAAGAAAACTTGGTGCGAGCCGTAAAGGGGTTACCGTTTCTTTATGCAGCCGGTATAGAAGTACCGCTGCCGATACCTAATGAAAATATAGAAGACTAAGCACAGGGCGAATAGCCCGCGATATGACTATTCTAGTGTTGTAGCTTCGGTTTGGCCTTCTGGCTTTAAAATACTATCTACTAGGCGGTCTATATCATCATTACTCAAATTAGCTTTTACTACATAGCCCTCTATGCCTAGATCACGGAGGCCAATTGGGGCATCGATTTCGTTTAGGTTGCTAATAATATACACTTTTATACTTTTACCCCATTCAGTGGCACGCATACGGCGCAAAACCTCATCACCAGCAATAACTGGCATCATCATGTCTAATAGTACTAGTGCGGGCTTTAGACGCTCTATAGCTTCAAGTGCTAGCTGACCGTTATATGCCACGTGGCATTCGTAACCTATAGTTTCTAATCTAATCTTATATATGTCGGCTAGTGCAGCGTTGTCTTCTGCTATAACAATTCTAAGCGGTGTAATTGTGTCATTATTCATAGCTTAATCATAACGCACATGCAATTTAAGTAAAGAGCGCGACTTTGCCTTTGCACAATTAGCGCCTGCATACTATGCAAGATTCTTCTTGGATGTCGCTATTAGTCCAAATAGTAAGTGCTTTTGCGGTACCAATAACATCGCGGTAAGCTACAAAATCCGCAACCCTACGTACCAAGCCAACTATAAATCCAGAAATTACTAAGCCCTTGTACTGCATTACTCCCCAACCATTACCTGCTGGGATTACTTGCGCCGGCGAACGCTCGTTATAAGAGGGCCGCTTTTTATTGTGCATACGTGCATTTATATCTTTTGCAATGAAACTAGCATGCCTAACTGCAACAAGCGCAAGCCCGCTGAATTTTGTAGATGCATTATCCCCACATACATAAATCGAATGGTCTGCGCATAAATGTTTATCTACCAAAACTTTACCACGATTATCTAAATTAAAAACGCTAGGGTAGTCTTTATAAAATTCGCTGCTTTGTACGCCGGCTGTCCATATTACGGTATCTGTTTTTATAGCACCATTAGATGTTTGCAAAGTATGTGCTGTTTCTGCGTTTACCTTTGTATTTAAGTAAAGTTTAACGCCAAGTTTCTTTAACTGTTTTGTAACTTTTTTTGATGCTCTTTCGCTCATTAAACCTAAAACGCGCGGTGCAGCTTCAACTAAGTGTAGTTTTACTTGTGACTGTGCTACTTTGTGGTGCCTAGAAATGCGTTTAAGGTAACTAGCCAGAGCACCGGCTAGTTCTACACCAGTGGCGCCAGCGCCCACAATAATATAATTATGCACCTGTTGATTATTGACAAGGTTTTCATGAATATGCTGCCTAAGTTCAGCAACTTCATCTGGAGTTTTTATACCGTAGGAAAGTTCAGGCAAACCTTTAATACCAAAAAAAGTAGTTTTAGCACCAAGTGCAAACACTACATAATCATAGGCTATAACCTCGCCAATGTCAGTAGTTAGGGTCTTTGCTTTGGCGTTTAAGCCGGTAACAGTAGCTACTTTAAGTATGGCGTTCGGGCAATCTAGCAAAGCCCACTCAATTGGTATCTTGGCCATGCCCATCTTAAAACCAACTACCGCCCTATACAGCGCTGGGCTATACCTAAAATCTGGCGCGGGGTTAATTACCGTTACGCTGATATCTTTATTTTTGCGTAGTTTACGTGCAAGGTGTAAACCTGCAAACCCTCCACCTGCTATAACAACATGTTTCATATATGCTTATGAGTATACGTACAGGCTATACTTGTTGCAACTTGTGACGTAATAATATTGCCAAAACACTTATGAATAAGCTACGCTAAGGCGTATATGAGTGATATTTCAAAAGATTTAAAAGACATTATCAAAGGCGATCTAGATACGTCGGACCAGACAAAAGCTTTTTATAGTCACGACGCTAGCATGTTCGAAATGATTCCAGAATATGTTATTGCACCCAAAGATACAGAAGATATTAAAAGCGTAGTTAACTACGTAACTAAAAACAAGGCATCAGACACTGGTTTATCTATTACCGTACGTAGTGGTGGTACTTGTATGTCGGGCGGTTCTATTAACGATTCAATCATCTTAGATGTTAATAAATACCTATGCACCGTAGGGCAAGTTACAGAAACCCAGGGCAATACTCAGCCTGGTGTATTTTACCGTGATTTCGAAAAGGTAACTCTGCAAAGTGGTGCGGTAATGCCTAGTTTTCCGGCTAGCCGCGAACTTTGTACAGTTGGTGGTATGGTTGCCAATAATGCTGGTGGCGAACGCTCATTACAATACGGTAAAACAGAAGAATTTATACAGTCACTCAAAGTGGTGCTAGCCGATGGTAACGAATATGTGATGAAAAAGCTAAGCAAGACTGAACTAGACGCTAAAATTGCCCAAAACGATTTTGAGGGCAATTTGTACAAACAAGTGTTTGACTTAGTAGAAAACAACTACGACGCTATTAAGGCCGCCAAACCTGGGGTATCAAAAGATTCAACAGGCTACCATATATGGGACGTCTGGGACCGCCAAACAGGTGTATTTGATATAACTAGGCTTATTGTAGGGTCGCAAGGTACTTTAGGCATAATTACAGACATTACGTTTAGGTTAGTTAAGGCACCCAAGCAATCCGGCACGTTAGTAGTATTTTTGCGTAAAATTGATGACCTAGGTACGCTTATTAACAAAGTTCTAGAACACAATCCAGCAACCTTTGAAGGTTTTGATAACTATACATTAATGCTTAGCTTTAAGCTTTTCCCTTATTTCCACAAAACTATCGGCTGGTGGGGAATGATTAAACTAGCCTTCCAGCTTATTCCTGACGCCTTAATGTTACTGCGTGGCATACCTAAAATGGTATTGTTGGTTGAGTTTCAGGGCGATGACGCTAAGGAAGTTGCCGATAAGGTACACCAATTGCGCGTAGATATGAAAGAATTTGGCCACGAGGCGTTGTTTGAAGAAGATGAAACAGAAGCCAAAAGCCGCAAATTTTGGATTATGCGCCACGAAAGCTTCGCCTTGTTACGTAGTAAAGTTAAAGATAAGCACACTGCGCCTTTTATGGATGACTTGATTGTGCCACCAGCAGTACTACCACAGTTTTTACCTGAAATTAGGGCAGTTATTAATAAATACAAATTACTTGCAACTATTGCAGGGCATATGGGCGATGGTAACTTCCACATTATTCCATTGATGAATATTGAACGATCTAAAGAGAAAGCCAAACTAGAACCAGCCATGAAAGAAATAAATGCAATTGTACTTAAATACAAAGGCAGCTTAAGCGGTGAACATAATGATGGACTAATTAGGGGGCCTTGGCTTAAAGATATGTATGGCCAACAAACTTTTGATTATTTTAAAAAAGTTAAAACCATATTTGACCCACAGAACATCTTTAATCCGCACAAAAAGACTGATGCAAATTGGCAATATAGCATGGCCCACATGCGCGAAAAATTTTAGATTATACAAATAAAATAAAAATGCACATGGTTTGTGTGCGATTTATTGCTACACTACTTGCCAATGGATCAACATGAACAAGACGAATTTGATAAGATTGTAAGCACCGAGTTTGCAGAATGCCAAGCTGCCGACCCAGACGAAGTTGAATATTTAAAGCTGTTAGCGCTAGACTTGGCTAAAAAAGGCGGTCCAGATGGAGTGCACAGAATATATGAGTATGAGACAACCTGTGGTTTAGTTGAGTTTAGCCATGAAACTTGCAAGGATTCCGAAGAAACAAAACTGTACATAACACCCAGTGACGAATGTGATTCCGATGCCTTTGGTATGTGGTTCATAAACGGCGAATTAGAAGATTTTTATGTGGATGCCGAATATATAGACGAAACAAGCGCATTTATAAATGACGTAATTGCCGACCCATCACTAAAACCATATGAGAGACAACTATTTAGGCATGTTGGGGCACTGATAGTTGCGTACAGCAATGGCGCTAAATGCCCCAACCCATATGTAGCCACCGATAAAGGTGCTGTACATATTATAGATCTAGTTAAAACTACTGTTGATGCAAGGGCTACTTATGTTAAAGAAAAAACAAGCTATGTACATACGCCGGACGAGTTTAGACGTTTGTCAGTGTTACTTGGTCACACTGTTAGGTTATCGGATATGGGGATAGTTGCGCCAATGATAGAGTCAGTTTCTGTTAGATACACGGATCAAGTGCTCAGCAGATGTTACGCTTATGAAAGTACTGGTCCATTAAGTTCTATCCGTGTTACTCGGCTAGGTTCTGAGGATACAACTGAACCACAGTTATTGGAACTAGATGGCCTAACAACATTCAATGTAGCCACATTAATAAGCACTTTGCAAGATCGCTTAGTAGGCCGAGACCTTGACGCTCCACAGGGGTAATCACTTCACAAATGGTAACTACATAGTATACAATAAAGCGAATGGCCAAAGTACAAGCTACAAAACCTCTGTTAATATTGATGCACGGCTTCCCAGGAAGCGGTAAAAGCTATTTTGCTCGCCAACTAACCGAAAACATGCATATTGCTCACATTCAGGGCGACCGAATAAGGGGTGAGCTTTTTAGCGAACCGCGCTACGATAAGCAAGAAAACCGCATCGTCGCCCAGTTAATGAACTACATGGCCGAAGAATTCTTGAGTGCAGGCGTAAGTGTTATCTACGACGAAAACACATCACGTTTAACTACGCGTATGTCACTACGTGACATGGCGCGCCGCCGGCACGCTACACCGCTTATTGTATGGCTGCAAATAGATGCCGATAGCTGCTTTGTACGCTTACCAAAGCGTGACCGCCGCCGCACCGAAGATAGGTTTGCCCGCGACTATTCAGAACAAACATTTGCGCATTACTTAACAAATATGCAAAACCCTATAAATGAAGACTTTATTGTTATTAGCGGTAAACACGCCTTCCCAAGCCAAAAAAGCGCTGTATTTAAGCGCCTTACAGAACTTGGCCTGATTACTCAGCACAGCAGCAAACTAAATATCGTGAAGCCTGGGCTTGTTAATCTAATTCCACAGGGCCGCGTAGATTTAGCACGGCGCAACATTTTAATTAGATAATGGTACAAATTATTGAAGTAGCTGGTATTGGGTCGGTTACTATATACAGACGCAAAGGTATGCGAACTATTCGCATCAGTGTTGGCCAAAATGGCGTAACAAGGTTATCGCTACCCCACAGTGTGTCGTTGAAAAAAGGTTTAGATTTTTTGCAGACTAAGCAAGGATGGGTAGTAAAACATTCAACAGAGCCAATATCGTTAGATGATGGATCGCCACTAGGTAAAAATGCAGTACTAAAATTACACACTGGTACCGGTACAAAAATTAAAAGCGTGCGCAAACCCGGCCAGCTACACGTGTATATTCCTGAGGATATGAACTATGTTGATGTGCAAGCTAAATTGCAAAAGTCTGCTAAAAAGTTACTAATAGAACAATCCGAGCAGTTACTATTACCTAGGCTATCTGCATATGCTGGGGCAGGTGGATATAAAATTAACAATATTAATATTAAGCTTTTAAAAAGTCGCTGGGGTAGTTGCAGTAACTTCAACGATATAGTACTAAATGGCTATCTTGTACAACTCCCCTGGGAATACATAGATTATGTTATCTGGCACGAACTCTCACATAGTGTGCACCATAACCACAGCACAAACTTTTGGAATGAACTATCTAAACACGTACCTAATTACAAGAAAATACGCGTTGCGCTTAAAAAGTATCCGACTGCAGTATTTGACTGGCGTGAATTTAGTACTGTTGTGTGACATAATACGCTTATGCCAAGTGCAAAAACTGCAAAAATAGACATAAACCTAGAACACGAACGCCTTAGCAGCCTAATTAATAGTATGGCTGACGGTGTTATTGCGATAAGCGAAGATATTAAAATTGTTATGTACAACGGCGCTGCGCTAAACATTCTCGATGTAAATACTACGATGGTAGGCGCAAAAATTGATGATTTTTTAAAACTAATTGATAGTAATGGTAAACTTGTTGATGTAAAACAGCTTATTAAAACAACTAAAGTAGCAACGTCAAACCGTGATTATAAATTACAGTACCCAGACAACAGCACAATAAACATCTACCTAAGCATTGCACCCGTACATTTAGGTTACGGAAAAAACGGCGACAAGGGGTTCGTAGTACTAATGCGTGATATTACCCGTGAAAAATCATTAGAAGAAGAACGAAGCGAATTTATAAGTGTAGTTAGTCACGAGCTTCGTACACCAATAGCAATAGCTGAAGGTAACGTTGGAAACGCCCTTTATACTGCTGACAAAATGCCGGGTATAGAATCTATCAAAACTGCCCTTAAACAGGCCCATGATCAAATACTATTTTTAAGCGACATGATTAATGACCTAAGTACACTTTCTAGGGCCGAACGTGGCACATTGCAGGTCGATATAGAACAGATTAATGTACACGAACTAATGAACACACTAACCAAGTTGTACGATGAACAGGCACAGAAAAAGGATCTTAAACTACAGGTTAAGCTAGATCCTAGCCTTGAGCTTTTGTCGTCTAGCAAACTATACGTACGTGAGATTTTGCAAAACTTTATTACCAATGCTATAAAGTACACTGAAAAAGGTTCAGTTACTATCGGCGCAAACGTAATAAACGACGGCGTGGAGTTTTTTATAACCGATACCGGTATTGGCATTAGCCAGGCCGATCAAGCACTAGTGTGGGACAAGTTTTTTAGGAGCGAAGATTATCGTACTCGCCAAAATAACGGCACAGGCTTAGGTTTGTACGTAGCTATGAAGTTAGCACGCCTTATACATGCTGACGTAAATTTACATAGCGAACTCAACAAAGGATCTACCTTCACAATATCAATACCACACCTACAGGCTACACCTGAACAAGCAAAATAAAGCCCAACCTTGCACCTTAACACACACCTGTGCTATATTGACATCAACGAATCTTCTTAGTGTGAAGGTTTTTTTATTGGAAGGATGATACAGTGGCTAGTGAACCAAAAAAGAACGAGGACAAAGCTAGAATCCGCACACCTGAAACTATGCGCGACAAGGCAGCAAAAGCTCAAACAAGCAAGGCTAAGCCTAGGCGTATTAAAAATGCATCATCGGCAGTTAAAAAGCCGTTTAGAAAAGTAGGCAAGGCAGTCAGCAAAGACTACTACCTTGTTACGCCAAGTGATAGTGGCATAAGAGGCTTTTTAACAAAAAAGCGCCGATTTATACCTAAGTATTTTAGGGATAGCTACGGCGAACTTAAACTTGTTACTTGGCCTAACCGTAAAGAAACGACCAACCTTATGTGGGCAGTGTTTATATTTGCGATAATCTTTGGTTTATTAATTACAGTCGTTGACTACGGTCTAGAAAAACTATTTAAAGAGGTATTTTTGAAATGAACAAACGATACGATTCACAAAAACAATGGTATGCAATTCATACATACAGCGGTTACGAAGAAAAAGTTGCCGAGAGTATTCGTCAGCGCAGTGAGAGCCTAGATATGAAAGATAAGATATACCAAATTGTGGTACCTAAAGAAAAAATGATCGAAATTAAAAACGGCAAACGTAAAGTTGTCGAAAAGCGCATTTTTCAGGGCTACGTACTAGTACAGATGAAAATGAGTGAAGACGCTTGGTACATTGTACGCAATACACCTAGCGTGACTGGCTTTGTTGGCAGTGGCACCGAACCTACACCTGTTGAAGACCAAGAAATGGACAAAATAATGAAGCGTATGGGCCGTGAAGATCCTAAACATAAAATTGACTTTGCAGTTGGCGAGGTGGTTAACATTATCGACGGACCTTTCAAAGGTTTCGATGGCAGTATTAACGAAATCGACCCAGCAAAGGGCAAACTTAAAGTACTTGTTAATATGTTTGGCCGCGAAACACCAGTTGAACTTGATGGCTTGCAGGTAAAACGCGTATAAAAACTACCATAAACTAAGATAGGATATTGCCATGGCTAACAACCCAGAGGCTACTGAAGATTTAAGGTGGGCAGAAGATCAATTTATACAGCCAGATGATACTATTCAAATATCAGAACTTGAGGTTACCGATATACCTACAGACACGCCCTTACAAGAGGCAGTTGGCCGTATAGCAGTAAATGATGAACTGCTAGATTTACAGTCAGCCACAGCTGATTTACACTCTCAAACTAAACCGTTAAAATCGCCTAAAACTAGTCGAACAAAAGCTCCTGCCAAATCTATTAATGTCGTGGATTCTAATTATACGCGCACTGCAATCAGTTTGTACCTAGACAATATCGGTAAAGAGCCACTATTGACTGCT
>JAYUPU010000052.1:0-3280 GCA_043759925.1 bacterium
CATGGGGCATGTAAACGCACCAGATGTAGAGATTACCACTGCTAAAGCCTACAATACCCCAAAAGCCAAAGTTGCAACTAAGGGGAAGACTGCCGCAACCACCATTAAAAACACCAAAATGGTAGTTAAAAAAGGCAAAAAAGTTGCGTTATCTGCCGTTAAAAGTAATGCGCCTAAAGGCAAAGTTGTTAAATACCAGTGGGATACAAACGGCGATGGCGCAGTAGACGAAACTAGTGAATTACCAGACATAACATTCACGCCAGGCGACGGGTTTGACGGCACAGTAACAGTGGTGGTTACAGACCAAAGCGGCAATACAACAACCGGCCAACAAGATATACAGGTTACAGATGACAACGACCAAATTACACATGAGGATCCGCAGCAGTTGCCAGCGCCCGTTATAACAGCAAGCCGTAGTGGTACAGATGTTATATTAACCTGGGTACCAACAGCGGGGGACATGGTGTTTAAAAACCCAGATGGTAGCATTTTGGCTGTGGCCAATGCCGCTGCAGGCACGTTTACAGTGCAAGGCGCGCCGTCAGATGCATTTAGCTTAGGTGCGCAGCTTGTAGATGGTAATGATTATAGCGACACAGTACAAATTAGCATTGCCGCAGCGCCAACAATTGTTGTACCAACAAGCATAACAGGCCAACCAACAGATACCATTAACCCTACAATAAGCGGCACGGGCAGCCCAGTACTGCAGCAAACAACCACGCCGCAGGGCAGCCAGCCAGTGGTTGGTGCAGGCGCGCAAACAACCAGCCAGCAACTTGTGGTTACCGCCGGCACAGGCCAGGTACTAGGAATAGTTAGCCAACCCACAAATACATCAGCCGAGAGCCAACAAGTATACAAAACTGTATACCCACAAAAGGCCGCGCCGTTTAGCTTTGCTAAAATTAAGGCAACGTATAACCTGGGTGGCACAATGGCGGGCCTGCGCTTTGTGTTTTGGGCAACATTCTACATTTTTTGGCCAGACGTTACTATACTGTTAATTTTGCTATTGTTACTACTTATATTGCTAGATATCTCGATGCGCGACCACCGTAAACAACAATACAAACACAGCCAGCAGTACGCATACAAACCGCTGCTACCAAACACCTACAAAGCTTAAAAGTATTACTATTTACAAAAAGTATTACTAGGCGTATAATGTAATACATGGAATCATCAAATACACTTACCTCTAAAGGTACAGTAACAATACCAAAATATGCACGCGACCAGCTTGGTTTAAAGCCGGGCGATAAAGTACACTTTGCCCCAGCTCAAAATGGTACTTATAATATACAAAAAGAACTTACCCTTGAAGAAGTTCAAAAAATGAACGAAAAATACTCAAGAAAAGGCATTAAGCGGATGACTCGTGATGAAATTAACGAAGGCATGGCCAAGCAGGCGGTAGAGCGCTACAAGAGGTCTATACAGTAATGATTTCGTTAGATACTAACGCTATACTGGCGGTACTACTTACCGATAGACCAATCCAAAAAGCAGCCGTGACCAAGTTGTTAGCAACACAGAACTGCCAAATCGCAGATATGGTGTTTGCTGAGGCTGCTTTTGTAATGCTTTCCGAGTACTCATTTAGCAGAGAAGATATTGCTACTAGTTTTCGTATTATTGCGAATATTAACAGTGTTAATTGCAACAAAATGTTGCTAGCCAAGGCACTGCCTCTTTTCGAGGCAAGACCATCACTATCTTTTGTTGATTGTTGCTTAGTTACATACGCCGATATAAACGGTGCAACACCACTTTATACGTCAGATAAAAAGCTTGTTAATCAGTCGAATGGTCTAGCTAAATTAATATAACTGTTAATTAATAAACCACTCCTAACAAATCTTAATAAAAGCTAAGAATAGTTATAAATTGAAAGACTTTAAGGTAGTATAATGTCAACATGAGAAATACAGTAACTCTTCAAAAAGATGGAAGACTAACTATCCCCAAATTTGCTTGTGATACCTTAGGGCTTAGTATAGGCGACACGGTAGATGTTACTGTCAGTCAAGATGGCAACATTCAAGTAAGAAAAATGCAAAAAAATATAGAAAAAAACTAAGTCCACCCCTTAATATGAAAACATACACAGCAACAGTCATAAAAGTAGGAAAATCATACGCGCTGCTTGTACCAAAGCAGTACGTTACAGATGCTAAATTAATTATTGGCGAAAAAGTACAGATAGAGTTACCTTACAGGGCAGAGAGTACAGACTTATAAACCTGCAATGTTTGCTGGGCCATTCGTGGCCAGCTGTATTTTTTAACCTGGGCGTGGCCTCTCGCCACTAAGTCTGCTCGTAATTTGTCGTTGCTTAAAATATCATCAATAGCCTGGGCCATATCGGCGGGGGAGTTTGGGTCAAAGTAGTGCGCCGCATCGCCGCACACTTCTGGCAAACAGGTTGCATTGCTGCTGGCAACAGGTACGCCGTGCACCATGGCTTCTAGGGCAGGGAGCCCGAAGCCCTCAGAAAAGCTAGGGAACACGTACACACTTGCATTTTCATACATGTATTTAAGTTCGGAATCACTAATAAAGCCCATCGTTGTTACCATACTAGTGTTCGTATTTTGTTCAATAAAGGTATCTAGTTGGTTATAGTAATATTCTTTTTTGCCAGCCATGTATAACTTAAGGCTCGGGTACTTTTGTAGCAAAATTTTGTGTGCTAATACAAGGTTTTGTAGGTTCTTGTGCGGAAAAGCCGTTCCGACCGCAAACAAAAACTTATCATTTTTTACAACACCTTTAGGCTGTATGGCAGCCTGTGTTAGGGGCGGTTCGCTAGCTAAAAGTGTAGTGGTAACTTTACCCTTTGTTTTAGGATATGTGGCCGTAACTTCGTTTTTAACGTAATCGGTAATAGTAATAACGGCTTTACTGCGGTTGTTGCTTAACCAAAACAAAAATCGGTACCCTGCCATTTTTGCCCAAAAAACAGGCAGCGGCGCCTTGCCTGGGCGCGTAAAACGTAGCATCGTAAAATCCATAGTAGTTGTAACTACTGGCCTTAGGTAAAAAACAGGCTGCTGGTTCATAGTAAAGTGCACAATATCTGCCTTTAACTTGTATAGCTGCCTTGCAAACCCAATTTGGTCTAGCGGGTTAAAACTAAACTGCGCATATTTACACTTAACCACGCTAAAGTTAGCGGCCTTAGGTCTCCACGGGTCGTCTGGCTGCAACAAAACCGTGTAGCGTGTATCTTTATCTATATCTTGCAAATGTTCTAGCAGGCGGTCTACAT
>JAYUPU010000053.1:0-3229 GCA_043759925.1 bacterium
TGGTATAGCTCATCTTGTGCTAATTGGTGTGATAGCGGGAACATTCGTAACGGGTGCTGGTGTTACGGTGGCATCGAATGGCAGCAAGCCTGGAGATACGCTCTATAGTATTGATCGAGGTGCTGAAAATATACAGCTAGCCTTGGCGTTAACAAATGGCATTAAGTCGCAGACACGTAAGGCTCTGGCAGAAGAGCGATTGCTGGAAGTAAGGGCTTTACTCGAAGAAAAAAGCATAAATATATCAGGCATTACAAATGCTCTGGATAATTATGAGGAGCATAGGGATGAAATAGACGGTAATTCTGACAGTAGTGATGATCTAGATGCAGTTGAGCAAGAACTAATGGATGATCTTGATGGCAAGAAGTCAGATATCGATAAACTTTTCGAAAGTAAGCAGAAGAATCTTGAAAAAAGCCGTGAAGAGCTAAAAAAACAGTACGAACAAGCCTTGAAAAGCGGCGATACTGCTCGTGCGAATGAATTAAAAGCTCAAATAGATAGTTACGAAACGTTACTTAAAGCAAATGAGGTAAACCGAGAAGACCAAAAGCAGCAAGCCGAGGAAGTGTCAGAAGCTGCAAAGCAAAACGCTGAGGTAATTAAGCAAGAAGCTGAAGTACGTTCTGAAGCCGAGAAGAAAGCCATGGAAGCCGCACGCGAAGCCCAGCAACAAGCAGCCGAACAACGCTAACAGCGAAAAAATTTAATCTTGGGTGGAATAAAAAGCAGAAACACCTAGAAGTTGCTAGTCCAACTCAATCAAAGCAGGATACGAGGTGTTCCACTTAACCCCGATGGCGCTTGACCAAGATAAGAACGTCACTTTGTGTGGCGTTTTTACTTAAGATTAGTCCCGCCCAGATTACCGATTTATAGTATAATCAAAAGCAATGTTATCACTATTTGCTGCTACTGAAAGTACCAAACTTTATAGTTACGACGTGCCGTGGTTTATGTACGCAATGGTTGTAGGTGCTTTGATAGGCTATGCACTTATTGAAGCGCATCACACAAAAAAAGACCACGTAATACAGTTTAAAGAAGCAGTAAAATGGTCAGTTTTCTATGTTTCTTTAGCCTTACTTTTTACCATTCCAGTTTTTATGTTTATTGGCTCACAAGCAGCCGGTGAATACCTAGCGGGCTGGGCAATTGAAAAAGCGCTAAGCTTGGATAACCTATTTGTCATTGGCCTTATACTTACTAGTTTTAAAGTCAGCCCGTTATTAGAACGCCGAATGCTAAACTACGGTGTTGCTGGTGCGATATTTTTTAGATTAATATTTATTATTGCAGGTACAGCACTACTAAAAAAATTTGAATGGGTAAGTATTTTCTTTGGATTAATATTATTACATGCAGCCTGGAAAGCATTCCAAGAGGCGAGGGGTGGCGGCAAAAGAGAAGAAAAAGTAGAAATAACCGAAAAATGGCTATGGAAGACGATTGTAAGAATCTTGCCGGTTTACCCTAAGTTTGTTGGTAATAAAATGATAATAATAAAAGACGGTAAACGAATGCTAACGATGATGGCAGCAGTTGTTCTGTTGATAGAGTTAACAGATATTATGTTTGCCATAGACAGCGTTCCAGCAGTTCTAGCCGTAAGCCCAGATAGGTTTATAGCATATTCCAGTAACGTCTTTGCCTTATTGGGTTTGAGGGCACTGTTTTTTGTCTACCGGTCGGTTGCAGTTAAATTCTGGGCCCTAAACTGGGCCTTGGCTGGAATATTAGTTTGGATTGGTTTCAAGATGATTGCCACGCCGCTTGGATTTCATGTAAAGATTGGTGTAAGTTTAGCGATACTGTTTACGCTACTAGTGGGTAGCGTGATTGTTTCGCTAAGTTGGCCACGCGAAATAGAAGAGCACCCGATTCACATTGCAGATTAAATACCTTTAACTTATGTTCACTATGTATAAGAAGTTGGTAATACACACCCGCTAAGATTATGGCGTTTATACGCTAAATATTACTTATTGCGTTAAAGCTTTAAAACAGAGATAATACATATATAAAACAGGGGTACTACTAGCTACATGGGTCTATTTGGTGGGAAAACTAAAAGCAAAAAAACCAGCACTCTCGCTAACAGTTTACAAAGCGAGAAAGTTAAAAGTGACATAATACTAAGCGCCATAGACGACTGCGTAGTGTATATAGATGCCAACGGCGTTATTCAACTTTTTAACCCGGCGGCGGCCAAAATAACAGGCTGGATGGCGGGCGAGGCCATAGGTGTAGATTACCGATCGGTTGTTAAACTTGTAGACGAAAAGGGTGTAATTATCCCGGACGACCTACACCCGTTTACTAATGCAATATTGCGAAAGATACCAGTGCGCGTAGATAACTCGCAACTTCAGAACCGCGAAGGCACCAGTATTTCTATAGACATGACGATATCGCCTTTGCAAAACGAGGACGGGACGCTACAAGGCGTAGTAAGTGTTATCCGTGACGTTACCGAACAGCGCCGCGCCGAAAAGCAGCGTGCTGACTTTATTAGTACCGCAAGCCACGAAATGCGCACACCTGTTGCTGCAATCGAAGGCTATTTAGCCTTGGCCCTAAACGAAAAAGTTAGCAAAATTGATGGTAAAGCCCGCAGTTTTTTAGAAAAGGCCCACGAAAGCACCCAGCGACTAGGTAAACTATTCCAGGATTTATTAACCAGTGCAAAAGCCGAAGACGGTCGCCTAACTAGCCACCCAATTGCGCTAGAATTTGGCGAATTTTTAGTAAAACTTACACAAGACCTTAAATTTGTGGCAGAAAAAAAGAGCCTGCAATTAGAATATGTAGTTGGTAGCCAAGCTGGCTACAGCGACGCCAGCAAGATAGTAAAACCGCTTTATTATGTACACGCCGACCCAGACCGCATAAGCGAAGTTATAACAAACCTTTTTGATAATGCAGTTAAATATACAGAGACTGGCAAAATTACCATCGGCCTCACTGGCGATGACAAAGTAGTACAGTTTAGGATACACGACACCGGCCCAGGCATTCCAGCTGTAGATCTACCTCATTTGTTCCAAAAATTTTACCGCGTAGACAACAGCACCACGCGAACTATTGGTGGCACAGGTTTAGGGCTATTTATTTGTAAAAAAATTGTAGAACTTTATAGCGGCCGCATTTGGGTAGAAAGCACGCCTGGAATGGGTAGTACATTTTTGATTAATTTGCCGCGAATAACTAGCGAGAAGGCTTTTCA
>JAYUPU010000054.1:0-8115 GCA_043759925.1 bacterium
ACATACCAGTTGCTGGCGTCGTCTATAAACGGCAGAATTGGCTTAAGGGCGTTTTGCAGGTCGTAATTGTCCATATGCGTGCCCACTTCTGCAATAAGCTGGTGCATTCGGCTAACAATCCAGGTGTCTAGCGGATTGGTACAATCGCTACTTGGGTCGCTTAAAATTCCATCAAACTCCCAGCCATCAACATCAGCGTACAACGTAAAGAAGTCGTACATATTCCAAACCATTGCAAGTTTGCGGTTTACGTCGTTTACATCTTTATCTTGCAGGGCAAAGTCTTCGCCGGCTATAACTGGGCTGCTAAGCAACAAAAAGCGTAAGCTATCGGCGCTGTAGGTGTCCATCAAAATGTTAGGATCTGTAAAGTTACCAAAGCTTTTGCTCATTTTGCGGCCGTCGTTGCCGGCCAATGTGCCAGTTACAATCACGTTTTTAAAAGCGTTTTTACCAAACAGGCCAACGTTTACGGCGTGCAAGTAGTAAAACCAGGCTCGTACCTGCCCTACATATTCGGCAATAAAGTCGCCTGGGAAGTTATCTTCGAACTTTTGGACGTTTTCGAATGGATAATGAAACTGCGCAAATGGCATACTGCCGCTTTCGAACCAGCAGTCCATAACCTTGTCTATACGGTGGTAAGTGACCGAATCTATTGTGAATGTTACATCATCTACCCACGGCCTGTGATAGTCTTCTAGTTCCACACCGCTAAGCTCTTTAAGCTCGGCGTAGCTACCAATCACTTTAATGTGTTCAACACCGCTGGCATCTGTACCCTTCCACACCGGCATGGCTGTGGCCCAAAAGCGGTCGCGGCTAAGGTTCCAGTCTGGGGCTGTCTCTACCGTTTTAGCAAAGCGGCCATTTTTGATGTGTCCTGGGAACCAGGTTACGTTGCCGTTTTGTTCTAGCATCTCTGTTCGCTGGCCGTCGACATCCATAAACCAGCTTGGGTGGGCACGGTACTGCAATTTGGTACCACAACGGTGGCAATGCGGGTATTCGTGCTGGATGTAGTCGATCTTCCATACAACCCCTTGGGCAAGTAAGTCTTTAGCGACCTGCTTGTTTACATCCCAGATCTGTTGGCCCTTCCATTGGCCTTCGGTGTAATAGCCTTCGTCGTCGGTATCTAGTACAAACGGTACTTTGTTAGCCTTGGCAAATATATAATCGTCTTCGCCGTAACCAGGCGCTTGGTGGGCTATGCCCGTACCACTATCATCTGTTACAAAATCGGCATGCCAAATTTTGTGAGCGTTTTTGCCGCGGTCTACAAACAGTGGTTCGTATGATTTGCCTACAAGCTCGCTACCCTGCAATTCACTTAGTACTGTGTGTTCAACAACATTATGCTTTTCATCTGTTAAAACCTTTGCTACAAGATCTTTTGCCAATATAAACTGGTCGTTGCCCACCTGCACACGCACATAGGTAACGTCTTTGTTCACAACCAAAGCGGTGTTGGCATTTAGGGTCCAAGGGGTTGTTGTCCAGGCCAGTAAATAGGCAATGTCATCTTTTAATTTGAGCTTTACGTACACGCTTGGGTCGGTTACTACTTGGTAGCTGTTGTCCATGGCTACCTCGGCCTTGCTGATTGGTGTGGCATCACGCGTACAGTACAGCAAAACCTTTTCACCTTCGTATATTTTGCCTTTGTCGTACAGTGTTTTAAAGGCCCACCACACGCTTTCCATGTATTCTTTGTCCATTGTTTTGTAGGCGCCCTTAAAATCGACCCAGCGGCCTATACGGTCGATTGTTGTCTCCCACAAATCACCTGTTTGCACCATGTTATCGCGGCAGGCTAATATGTAATCTTCTAAGCTAATTTTGGTACCAATTTCGCGCTTATCTGTAATACCTAGCTTTTGTTCGGTAAACACTTCTGCCGGCAAACCGTGACAGTCCCAGCCCCATACACGCTCTACCCTATGGCCCTTCATTGTTTGGTAACGTGGAACGGCATCTTTGATGATGCTACTAAGTAGCGTGCCATGATGTGGTACACCCGTTATAAACGGTGGGCCATCGTAAAAAACATAGGCCGTGTCTTGGGGGCGCTGGCTCACTGACTTTTCGAACGTCTTGTTATCTTTCCAGTACTGTACTAGATCTTTTTCGTAGATTGTTGCCTTGCGGCGAGTGTTCTTTTGGTACTTCACTTGCGGTTCCCCTTTTAGTTAGAACAAAAAGCCATCTCTTTTGCTTGCCAGATCCCGTTTTAGTGGGAGGTACCATCTGGCTGCCAAAAGATATGGCTCTTACTTATCAGCGTTACGGGGCTGTTTGCCGCCTGGTTCTACTTAGGCCTGGGCTTTAGCACCAGCTGCCTGTTCTTCCGGGTACTTCACGGTTGATTGCCGCTACTAACGTATCTGTTAAACATTATACCACAATTTTTTACCGTAATTGCACGTAGGCTAGTTTTGGTGCAAAGCCGGATAATGCAAAATACCTTTTTAGAATAGTACAGTCTAGGATGAATAGTAAGGAACGTAAGAGAGACGTGCTTTTTGGCACGGCGAGTGCGTACCGGAGCTATTCGCATAGAATGTGCATTCTACAAAGGTATTACACCAAACCAAAAAGGCCACAGAGGTGGCCCTATACTTGGCAAAAGGAGGAGCGAGGCGAAGGTGCAAAGATAAACTATAAACGAAAATAGTTACCTTAAAATTATTGACTTATACGATACTACGCAGGTCCGTTAGTTGTGCGTCTAACCGATCCCGATAAAGCATTCTAATTTGCTACAAAGTTTTTCCATTGTACTGATCGCTCCATTTTAATGGCACGGTACTCTGAACCGTCCATATTACCACGTGGTGGATTTAAGAAATTATTCATACCTCGGATTTGGGCTTGAGTTGCCATAATTATTTGTCCTTTATTTTTATTTTTTGTTGTTTTTGTTCTGTCTGCCGTGCACAGCAGCTTTAAACATTTATAGCTTAGCAAGACCATGTTAAAAATGCAACGCTTATGTTTACTTAAGGTGTTAGTAAAGAGTAAAATATGTGTACAATATTGTTGTAATATTTAAATAATCGTTACATTTTTAACAACTACCCTTAAGCCATTGTAAAGTAAGCTACTTCGTTCATAAGGGGTAGTGGCAGCCCTTGCCAATCTTTGGCAACGCTACCATCTTCGCGCAGCGCAAGCATGCATGGATACTGCGTAACACCGTACAAGGTAGCTACATTAGCGCCTTCGCGTGTATCTACACTTAGGGCATTAAAGGTTACTTCTGGGTTACGCATACCAAATTCGTGCACATAATCATCTATAGTGCGGCCATGTTCGCTGTTAGGGTGATACAAAATTACTATCTTCATACCCAAATATTACCACAAGCTTTTATTAAAAATAATGTATTTTATATTTAAACTATTAGTTTACTTATATCTATACGCAGTATTAAATATTTTACAAACTGTACATACCATTACTTTGTATCAAGGGCACGCCTTAAGTAGGCTATAATTTATGATGAGTATATAGGGCTTTTTAAACTACTGAATAATCTGATAGTTAAACTTGTATTGGTAGCCTGCTGCTGGTACATCTGTAAACACAATCTTAAATGCTGTAGCTGTTTGTATAACGTAGTAGCGTATATTTGCAGCCTTTTCGCTGTTAGCTGTTAGGGTTACTCGCGGTGCTACTGCGTAAGGCTTGTCAAACGTTACAGTCACTTGCTCACCTGCCGTTAAAGGATTAGCAGGCAAGCTTGGGGTGCCAGCGGTGTAGCTAATTGTGCCCGCTGTGTCATTACCTTCTATGACTGCAGCACCATTGATACCGGTATTTGCACCTAATACCGCTACCGGTACAGTACCTTTGCTTATTATTCGTTCAACCGTAAGTGTTGCAAGTTCGGTGTGGCCTTGAACAGTAAGTGTGCCGTCTATACTTGCGTTGTTTGCGACGTGTATGTCGCCACTAAACTCACCGCTTTCTATAACAGTTAACCGTGCATCCATTGACTGCACTTTTACATCAAGTTCTTGGACACCTTTTGCTAGTAATGCTGTAAGGTGGTTATACTTTACACCCGTTAGTGGAGTACTGGAGTCTCCTTGATACTCACCAAATATTGGATTTACGGCAGCTATTTCCTCGGCAACAAAACCTATGTCATAGTCCATCGTATCTACGTTCCATTTATATTTAACAGGCCTAATTTTACGTATAGTATCAAGGCCAAAAGGAATATCTACAATCTCGTCTTTATACTTTTTAAGTGAGGCACAGTGAGCATATACATACGTACCAAATCCTAATGCGGACCTACATACTGTTCCAGCACCATATACAGTAGCGTCTGCATTAACCAGCGAACCAGCATTTACTTGACCTGTTGTAAGAAGACCCTTACCGTTGTACGTCCGCACATAATTCGCATCAGTCATATACGTACCACCACCCCAGGTACCGTTGTACCAACCGGTATCACCAGTTGTCCGAAGCCAACTATCCGAACCGTTACTAAATTGGTTACCAGCTGCAGTTACGCCGCCTGCAAGTGTAACACCAGCACCGTTTCCAACATATGTCGCACCAGTGCCATTCCAGTTGTAATAACAGGCAGACGCATTATTACAGTAAAATTGATTACCGTCCATTATTGTATTGCTGCTTGTACCAGCACCAAACCTGAATGAGCTACCAGCGTAAATTATTCCATCTGCCCTCAAAGTTCCTGGGGTGTATATACCATTTGCCCAAGCCCCACTATTATTAAGCCGTAGGTATCCGTCAGACCCGTTAACAACTTCTTTGCTATTTACTGAAAGATTTCCAACTGAATTAGTAGTCCCTGAAACTGTTAATGTACTTCCAACTTCCAAGGTTGAAGAAATATACTGATTACCCTGTACTCTTAAGGTATGTGTGGCGATAGCGTCATTAGGAGTACTACCGAGTAGAGTAGAGTCTGCGTTCCACAGATACCTAACTGTATTAGCGCCATTACCCCTAAAGCCCATCCTGTGGCTAGCTGTTGCTTTGCTATAGAATGCCCATCCTGTCTGTCCCGTGATTACTGGACCATTTGACCATGGCATTGCTGTGTCTGCATTATTTATCCAAGATAAACCTGCTGTTGTATCTTCGGCAAAATTTATTGATGGTGCAGCAGCAGTGCCACTCGCAACTCTTAACATACCGTTGAAAATTGCATTGCCAGCACTACTAACCGAGCCCACTACCCCTTGGGCACCGTTGCCGAAGTTAACACCACCAGTTCCTTCGTCGAATGAAAGGTAGGTCGCCCCAGTACCTGATCCATTAACAACTATGTTTCCATTATTATCTGTACGTAGTGATGCTCTTCTTGTGCCAGCAACTCGTAATTCGACCACCGTCTGACTAGAAGTAGCTGCAGTATCCACTATGAGTGCCTGTGTCCAAGATGCAGCAGTGCCTGAAGTATTGATAGCACCAGTAACTTGTAGTCTTGCACCTGGCACAGTGGTCCCGATCCCAACATTCCCATTGCCCTTAACCGAAAGCCGGGTACCACCAGTTAAGGTATAGGCCACACCCGTGTTAGCAGCAGTAATGCTTGCCGTGGTCATACTGGTATCGCTGGCCATAGCAGATATAGCTACGGTCTGGCCACCTATAGTAACTGTGTCCCCTACCCTAAATGTGTTTGTGAACTGGGTGCCTACACCTGTGACCGTGGTGCCAGCAGCCAAGTTGCTTACAGTACCAACTCCAGTAGTAGGTTGTGCAACATCAAGCAGTGATGTTGGAGAAGCCGTGCCTACGCCTAAGCGTGAACCGTCATAAGTATAAAGATTACTGCTTGTAAGCGCGCTGGTTCCAGACCAGTAAGCTACTTGGTTCGCCGTCCCTGTTCCCGTGACCGTACCCGTGCCTGCAGCACTACACGTACCGCCGGTGACAATACCACCACTAACTACTTGGTTGGCCATGACGTTACCGCCAGCACAGGTGGTGGTGGCACCGGCGGTGCCGTTTAAGTTAAAGCCTGTATTGGAGCGGATGGTGCTTGCAGATACGAGTGCACCTGTAGTGTCGACGGTTAGGTTGCCGGTTGTACCACCAACGGATAGTAGTTGTGATGGAACACCGCTTGTTCCGATGCCAACATTACCACTAACTCCTTGTAAAACTAGGGTTCCGGTACTACTTAAGTTTCCATCACTAAGGGTGGTACTACCCGCACCCGTAACCACTCCGCCTAGGAAGTAACCTTGGAAGAAGCGGTTGGTGTCGCTGAAGGTGGTGCCGGTGTTGGCTGCACCTATGTTTTGGATATTGTAGACAGTAATAACAGCCGATGCATCATGAGAGATTGCTGGGGATACAGTTAGGGTTGTAGTAGTTGGAACTACAGTGATGCGGGTGTAGTAGTCTTGCCCTGCATTGTTAACAAGGATTACTTGTCCGACACTCATACCGTGTACGGCTGTGGTGGTAAGAGCAGTGACGTTTACGCCTGCTGCTGCAGTCAGGGTGGCAGTTGTGGCGGTGGCCGCGTTGTTGGCAAGCACGTTAGCATTAAAGGTTGCTGTGTCAGTTGTGGCATCGCCTACGGTGAGGTTGCCGTTTAGAGTGGTGGTACCAGTCACAACCAATGTGCCACCAACAGTTGCGTTGTTAGTAACGGCTAGGCCGGTGCCAGCTGCAGTAAAGCTAGCTGCTGTGTTGAACGTCTTGGCACCTGCGAATGTTTGGGTGGCTGTAGTTACTACACCACCAAAAGATCCATCGGCTGGTTGCAGTGTAAGGGTATTGGTGGCTATGGTTGCACCGTTAGCGTTAGGTACTGCACCTATGGCTGCCATTGTAGTTACACCACCGGACGCTGTACATACTCCCCAGGTAGGTGCAGCACCAGTGTTAGCCAGTAGACATTGGTTGGTAGTGCCGGCTGCAGTAACACCTAAGGCACCTGTACCGTTACCAAATAGTATACCGTTGGTTGTGAAGGTACCTGCACCGGTACCACCACGTGCAACTGTAAGGCTGCCGCCCGTAAAGAAGGTAGAAGCATCGGGGTTAGTTACGTTTTGTAGGACACCTGCGTTAGTGAGGCGGATAGTGCCGGCAGTTGTAAGGGTACCGGCTGTGATAGCAACATCACCAGCCGTAATGGTTGCACCACCAGTTGTAACAGTAAGTGTGTTTCCTACTGTGGTTGCACCTGTGTTGGTAACACGCAATCTTACTGCACCCCCTACTTGTAGGTTAACAAAGTCACCCGTGAAGGCTGCTGGGTTGCTACCTATGTATGTACCGCTTGCACTACCACCGGCAATGGTAGCACCAAGGCGGATGACAGATGCAGTGGCGCTGGCACTTGGTGTACCGCTAACAACTAGTGCGTCGCTAGTGGCGCTAACTGTCGTAGCACCAGTGAAGGTATTAGCACCGGCACCAGATTGGGTGTAGGCACCTGATGCGTTGATGGCTGCTAGAGTGCTTGTGCCGGTGACACCTAGGGTTGTAGAAACTGTTGTAGCAGCAAGACTAGTTGCGCCAGTAATGGTTAAACCACCTGTACCCTGGATAAGGCCGGTGCCCGAGTTAAGGCCAACACCAACTATGGCACCGGCAGCAGATACAGTAAAGGCGTTAGCTGTACCGGCAGTAAGGGTGCCAGCAAAGTCTGCGTTACCAGCGTTAGTAACCATTAGGTTAGTAGAGTTAATAAGGTTTGTGTAAGTACCCGCTATGTTAAGAGCATTAGTAGCAGTACCGGCAGTGTTGGTTAGGTTAAGTAGGTTGGTGGTTGTGCCTAAGGCTGTGTTGCGGTTAATTAGCAAGCCGTCTGTTTGTGTACCGCTGGCGTTAGTTAGGTTAATAGCTACGCCACTAGCAGCGGTGTTTACTTGGTTGACTATGAGTGCAGTGGCACCGGTAACGTTGGATGTACCGTTAACGGTAAGGCCTACTACACTAGCTACGGTTGGGGTAATGGTGTTTTGAGCGGTGCTGGATGGTACTTGCACTAGTACGCCCGTACCACCACAACTCCCCCAAGTAGGTAGAGTGTTAATTCCTTGAGATATTAAACAAGAACCAGTGGCTACAGCAGCTACCTTAGACAGAGTGGTAGTAGTATTA
>JAYUPU010000055.1:0-7898 GCA_043759925.1 bacterium
TGGCTATAGTAATTTTTTTTGGCACGCTGCTTGCTATTGGTGCGTCTTTAACCGACCCCTCACCGCCATCGACTATAACTAATTTTTTAGCTACCTCATCTGCGGTTGTTTTTTCAGGTTCTGCTTTGTTTGAACTTTTAGGTTCTTTATCTGCTGGCACTTTAAGTTACCACTCCACTGTTACACTTATCACTATAATAGCATTATTTGCTTATGCTTATACTGTTTTTTACTTGTTCCCACGGCAAATCTGCTTTGCCAAAATGCCCATAAGCGCTAGTTTGTTTGTAAATAGGTTTGCGCAAGCGTAAATGATCGATAATACCTTTGACTGATGTGTCTATTAGGCTATCTACAAATTTGTATATTTTTTGCATATCTACAGATTGGGTGTTAAAAGTCTCGATTGTTTTGGTTAATGGATAAGGTTGGCCGATGACGTAACTTAAACCCACTTCACATTTATCTGCTAGGCCATTTGCTACAATATTCTTAGCTATATAGCGCGCCGCATATGCACCGCTGCGGTCAACTTTACTTGGGTCCTTGCCGCTAAAAGCACCGCCGCCAACACGGGCATAACCACCATAACCATCAACAACTATCTTGCGTCCTGTTAGGCCGGCATCTGTTTGTGGGCCTGGTATATGCCAAGTACCGGTACCATTAACTACCAGTGATTCTTTGTTAATTTTGAAGCCATATTGTGCTAGCACAGGGGTTACTATATGTGTGTATGTATCGTTAAAAACTTGGTCATCGGCTATAGATTCGCCGTGAGCAGTTGCAATTACGACCTTGTCTATGCCTACTGGCTTACCGTCTTGGTAGCGTACGGTAACTTGGCTTTTACCATCGGGCCTAATGTATGGCAACGTGCCGTCTATTCGCACTTGGTCGATGCGCCTTGCAAGTGCATGCGCAATAACAATAGGTGCGGGTAACAGTTCTGTGGTTTCGTTGCATGCATAGCCAAACATCATTCCTTGGTCGCCAGCACCACCGTCATCAACTACACCTTGGGCAATTTCGGGCGATTGCTGGTGTAAAAATACATCAATTGTTGATTGGTCGCTAAAACCCCATGCCGGGTTGGTGTAGCCTAGCTTGGCGACAACCCTTTTTACTACCGCGGCTACGTCCACTTTGGCAGTTGAATTAACCTCACCAAAAACTGCTATACGGTCTGCGCCTACAACGGTCTCTATACCTGTTTTTGCATAAGGGTCCTGGGCTAAATATTCATCCAGTAACTCATCACTTATACGGTCGGCAATTTTGTCTGGGTGCCCCGCGCAAACAGATTCGCTGGTAAACGATTGACTATTGGTTTGCCAGGTACTTGTTGCACCATTGGCAGATTTTGTTGATATTTTTGACATAAAAAAACCCTTTCTATCTTTGCCCACAAGCAATACAGGAAGGATACGTCTAAAATACACGTTTATCTTTCCCGTCAAGTGGGCTAGAGGTAGCACCACACAACGATTGTTGCAGGTTGCCGGCGGGTCACAGGGCTAGTTCCCTATCCGCACTCTTGATAGCATTAAATTGTTAACTAGCAAAGTATACCAATTTGGGTTATTTTTTGCCAGATTTTTTGGCTTTTTTAGTCGGCTTCTTAACTTTTGAAGGTGTTTTTTTGCCAGATTTCTTTTTGTTAGGCTTGTTGTAGCTTAGGGTTTGTGGAGGCTGAGGTAGTTGCGCAGCAGTTACTGCTTCTGTAGCCTGGAATGATAGATCTGAATTTACAATCGCTTGGCCTTGTAATGATTTTTTAGTTAATCTACGAAGAAATAAAAATCCACATACAAGAACTATAACCATAACCAATAACACCACTTCGGGTGAATTATTGCCTGCCGCTACGGACGTGCTTGTGTTACTACTTGGTGTTCCTTGTACAGTTAAATTATTTAAATCTGGATAATTGTCTGGCTTTAGGGCTTGCTGGCCAACATCGCCAGTTTGTTGATAAGTAGTTGACGTATCTTGCTGCTGCAACGTAGCTGTGTTTCCCTGAAGATTTCCAGTATTTGTTGTTTGATTAGGTTGCATATACCTATCGTACAATACTTAAGCACGCAAAAGCAGCACTTTTCTTAAAGTACAACCTTTGCTATAAAATTGTTAATGTGGTATTATTAACCTGATTTTGGCGCGCTCCACGTAAATATAGGCAACTAGACATATCGAGGGTTACGGGTCCAGAATAATTAACAATGTGCCGGCAGTTAAACGCCAAGCACGGGGTGTGTAAGGACATCCGTAACAGATAACGCGATATGAACGCAAAACTATATATAAGCAACCTAAGTTATACATCAACCGAAGAAAGCCTTAAAGAAGCTGTCGGTGCTGTAGCAGAAGTTGAAAGTGTGCGCATTATTACTGATCGTGAAACAGGCCGCAGTCGTGGTTTTGGTTTCGTAGAACTTAAAAATGCAGATGACCTACAAAAAGCTATTGACGCTTTGAATGGTAAAGATGTCGACGGCCGCGAAATTCGTGTTGCCGAAGCACAAGAACGCACTGACCGCCCAGCACGTGGTGGTAACAGTGGCGGTGGCGGTGGTTACAACAACCGTGATCGTGGTGGTAGTAACGATGGTTATCGCCGTAGCTATTAAATTTTAGCTAAGCCCCCTAAATACCCCCGCAAGTCGGGGGTATTTTTATTTTATTTCTATTATTTTGCTAGCAAGTACAGATAATCTTGTACGCGGGCCCTCGCCTTTAATGGTTTTCATATACACCCATATGCTGTAGCCCAACAAAATAAGGCTTTCGCCTAACAGTGCCAACCTATACCTACCCATAACCTCGGTAGACCCAAACGTAATGTAGCCTCCAACAATAATTAGCACTATAGCTAACAGACGCAACGCGCGGCTAGAAACTGGGTGTTTAGACTTTGTGGTTTTTGTAAGTAGGCCGTCAGCTACCACAGTTAAAACCATACACAAACCTGCTAGTGCAAAACCAAATAGGTGCACCCTATAGGGCCAGGGTTTCCAGCTAACAGGCATCAGTGCCACTAAATACAGCCCTAATATGGTTAGGCTAAGCAATATTAATACCGGACCGGGCCTCTTTACTGTGCGGCTTAAATAATTACGCCAACGCCATAGGCCATAAGCCGCAAAAAACATACTGCCCGTAAAAAACGGCGCTGTACGTACATCACGCCCAAAGTCACTAAACGCGGTAGATATTTGCAGCATATCTGGGCGGATTGCAAAACATATAGCTAACCCAATTGTCATACCGCTAATTGCTGCGATGCCCCAAAATCGGCCATGTAACTTTTGCAGGGTTCTAAAAAATAGCACCTTATCTAGCGTCACAAACAAGCGCTTTTCACGGAAAGTAATTTTATATTTATCTTTTTTAGATTTTGTCATGGTTATCTCCCGTATCCGTTTTGAGTATATGTCATATTGGGAATGTGTATTGGCCCAATGCTAAATGTACCACTGCCATTTTGTACAGTATTGCGGTCTGCTATTCGTAGAACATTGCTTGCTGTGTCAAGTAATAGTAGGTAGTCGTTATTGTACCATCCGATAATACGGAATGTAGTTGGCAAAAGCAGTTGTGTAGCTAAACGGCCATCTAAAGTACCGACGTAGTTTTTAGCATCATATGTTTGCCATGCACTATATAAATTGTTGGGTGAACTTATGTAAATGTCTTGAACTGGATTTTTAAACGTATTTTCTGTTACATTCTGGTCTGGTTTAACTTGCTTGTTATTATAGTTATAGTACGACCGTATTACGCCGTCTAGTTCAACGAATATACCTAGCTTTGCTGGGCCTATCTGCCTGGTTTTAATAAATGCATTGAAGCCTGCTTGCCAATTAGATATATCTTTTTTGTTGCCACTTTTATCACTTATAGTAATGGTCATTTGTTTATTAGCCAGACGCGCACCGTAATAATATGATGCCTGCCACTTCTTTGCATACACAATACCCTCGGGCATTATATAAACATTTTCAAATACTTCGCTTGCGTAATCTAGAGTGCTCTGGCCCTCGGCTCTAGATTCATCTATAGATATAATTTGCATACTATTTGTATCGAATGCTTTTAGTTTGTACGTACCTGGTTGCCATATGGGCTGTTTGCTGTAAACCAAATATACAAACGTGTCACCATGCCAGCCGATAGGTATATAGCTTTGACCAGAATTTTCGATATTAACTAGTTTTGCCGAAACGGTATCTAATATATAAAGTGCTGCAGAACTTTCGCGGCGGGCCTTAAGTGCAACAAACTTTTGATTTGGCGATGGTAAAAGTTGGGTATCAGTTGGGTCCTCGTTGCCAGTTCCGTCTAATAACACTACTGGCTCAGTTCCGTCTATATTGCTGCTAACGACCTGGATTTTTGCACTATTTTTTTGTAAATAGGCAATACGCCCAGACGGCGTTACATAAACTAGGTTATCGGTACTAGATTGTGCCGAGTTTATTGTTGCAACAAACGTTACAATATCTTGGCTGGTTATAGTAGCTGTAGCATTTTTTGTACCTTTGGGCATAGCAACAACGGCAACCCCAAGGTAATTTGTAACACCGCTTCCACCTTGGCTAGCTACAACACGCGCACCAATAACAGCGCGGCCGCTAAGCCGATTTTTTACGGTTATTTTTGTGACTTCGCCAATTGGTTGTAACACTATTTTTGTTTGTGCGGGGCGCCTAAACAATGGCTGTTTAAAATTTGTTATTTTTGAATCATAAAATGTTGCGGTAGTTGTGGCTATATGGTTACCAACAGCAACTTGTGACATTGTTATTTGCCCGTTAACGTCCGTTGTTTTTTGAATACTGCCTACTGTTATGGTGGCGTCTGGTACAGCCTGCCCATAGTTATCTACAACTAAGAATGTGGCTGATTTTTTTATAAATACGCTGGGTATTAAATATTTAGTCTGCGGAATAATACTTAAAAAAACTAATAGCAGCGCTACACCTGCTGCTACAAATACCCCCCGCTTTAATTTATGTGTCACTTTTTTTTATGTACCCTACCCCAACTTAAGATCAAACGCCTTTGCATGCATTTTGGCCGCTAAAATATTCTATACTACATTATATGATAGATTACACTGCTGCGCTTGCCCATTTTAAAAAGGCCGACCCTGCACTATATGCGGCAGCCCCAAAGTACGACGGCGCTAATAAATTACCCCAAAAAGCCAAGCCCCATGACTACGCATTTCATTTATATAGTTCTATAATTTCACAGCAAATTAGCACAAAAGCGGCCGATGCAATTTTAAAACGATTTTTAGAACTTGTTGGTGACCCACATTCGCCCCAGCATATTTTGACCCACACTGTTGAAGATTTACGCGTTATTGGCCTAAGCCGTCAAAAAGCTAGCTATATATTATCTATAGCTGCCCACGCAAGGGATAAAACTGTTGATTTTGATAAGCTTGACGCCTGCACAGACCAAGAAGTTATTGACGAGCTTGTGCTAATTAAAGGGGTTGGCCAGTGGACTGCCGAAATGTTTTTAATGTTTACACTGTGCAGGCCAGATGTGTTTAGTATTGGCGATTTAGGATTGCTAAATGCAGCCAAAAAGCTATACAGCCGGCCTAGCCTAACAAAGAACGAGCTTTTAGCGTTAAGCCTTACTTGGTCGCCGCACCGTACTACTGCAGCTTTGGTGCTGTGGCACAGCCTAGACAACAAGCCAAAAGCCTAAAGACTTTTGATGTTTTGCTCTTTTAGCTGAGCAGCATCGATAGCACTTGGGCTGTTCATCATAACATCGACGCCCGAACCGTTTTTAGGGAATGCAATAACTTCGCGGATGTTTTCTTCGTTCATCAAAACCATAAATATACGGTCAACACCGAATGCGCAGCCGGCATGTGGTGGCGCACCGTATTTAAACGCACTCAGCATAGCACCAAACTTGGATTCTACGTATGCAGCGTCATAGCCCAATACGCCAAAAGCCTTGTACATAACATCTGGGTTGTGGTTACGTACAGCTCCGCTGCAAATCTCGTATCCATTCATAACCATGTCGTATTGGTCAGCAACAATCGCTAATTTATCTTCCTGATCTAGTACCCCAAGGCCGCCCTTTGGCATACTAAAAGGGTTATGGCCAAAGTCTAGTTTTTTAGCTTTTTCGTCCCATTCGTAAAATGGAAAGTCTACTATCCATGCCAAAGCAACCACGTTAGGGTCTTTAAGCCCTAAATGGTCGGCAAACGCTATGCGCAGTGTGCCAAGCACTTTGTTAACAACTGTGCGCGTGTCAGACCCAAATACAATCATGTCGCCGTCATTTGCAACGGTTGCTTTCACAATAGCAGCAAGTTCGTCGTCGTTAAAAAACTTAGCAATCGATGAAGTTGCCTTACCTGCTTCTATAGTCGTGTACGGCATACCGCCTGCACCTGCTTTTTTTGCCAATTCAGTAAAGTTATCTATTTGTGAACGGCTAAGGCTGGCACCTTTTGGTACTACAATCGCTTTTACTACACCGTCTTTTTTATCTAAGGCACTTGTAAACACACCGAACCCACAACCCTTGACTACGGCCGAAACATCTATGAGTTCTAAGCCAAAACGTAAGTCGGGTTTATCTGACCCAAAACGATCCATTGCTTGGTTATAAGTAATACGTGGTATATCGTTGTGTAGCAATTTTTTGCCGCCAAAATCTGTAACAAGCTGTTTAATGAGTGGCTCCATTGTGCTGCGTACTTCTTCGCCGTCTTCTACAAACGACATTTCTAGGTCTAACTGGTAAAAGTCACCATACAAACGGTCAGCACGGGGGTCTTCGTCCCTAAAACATGTTGCTATTTGGTAATAGCGCGGCACTCCACCAACCATTAACAGCTGTTTAAACTGCTGTGGGGCCTGCGGAAGGGCATAAAACTTACCAGGGTGCACACGTGATGGAACTAAAAAGTCCCTAGCGCCCTCGGGGCTACTATTAGCTAAGATGGGTGTTGTCACCTCAATAAAATCATTCTGTTTCATGTAACTACGCAAAACTTCATAGTATTCAGACCGACGTTTTAGCGTGTGCTGCATTTTAGGCCGGCGCAAATCTAGGTAGCGGTATTTTAAGCGGTGCTCTTCGTTAATTACTTGTGTACTGCTTATTTGGATTGGTGGGGTTTCAGACTTGTTTAAAACCGTTACGATATTAGCAAAAACCTCTACCGATCCGGTAGCAATGTTTTTGTTTTGTAGTGATTCACCGCGCTCTTTAACTTGGCCAGTAACCGACACTACAAATTCGTCGCGTAGTTGTTCGGCGGCAACAAATGCATCTTTTTGTTCTGGTTGGATTGTTATTTGCACGATGCCAGTATGGTCACGTACGTCAATAAAGATTAGTCCACCGTGGTCACGGCGTGATGCAACCCAGCCCTTTACCAACACCTCTTTGCCAATATGCTTTGTTACTTCTTGCACAAATGTTCGCTTCATATAATTATTCCTGTTTTATCGTATTTAGCGCTGTTTGGTAGGGCTATTGTACCATAGTCTTATCTGTTTGAGAGTGCTTTTTCAGCCGTTCTTTGTGGGCGCGCAGCGCCGCTACTTCGCGCAGATTTTCATAGTTATCAAACTCGTCTACTATTTGCCTACCCAAAATCTGCTCTAATACGTCTTCTATGGTTAAGACGCCTACAAATTCTTCGAAATTATTTACTACAACAAACAAGTGATGCTTAGTCTTAATAAATGCATCAAGTGCATGCATTAAGTCTAGTTCTTCGTGTACAAAATATACCTTATTGCTCATAAGTTTTTTAACTTGCCCACTCTGTTTTTCGCCTATAAGAGATTTTAAGTACAACGTACCGACAATACTATTGATATCGTCGCTATCATACACCGGGA
>JAYUPU010000056.1:0-2988 GCA_043759925.1 bacterium
CAACATAGGCAAGCGCTACCGCCGTCAAGACGAAATTGGTACGCCTAGCTGCGTAGTAATAGACTTCGACACTATTGAGGGCGACGGAACTGTAACGCTGCGTGACCG
The DNA here is from genome assembly GCA_043759925.1 of bacterium. Lineage (GTDB taxonomy): Bacteria > Patescibacteriota > Saccharimonadia > Saccharimonadales > SZUA-47 > RFTN01. The sequence goes on from JAYUPU010000056.1 coordinate 109, forward strand.
TGACACCACCAAGCAAACACGCGTAAAAATAGAAGACCTATAGCAGTAGTAAGCTAGTAGCCAAAAATTTGTACTGGGCCGTCAACAGTTAAATCAACCTGCTGCAAAAACGTAGGTAGCATTTTTACGGTTTTTACATCTATAAAACCACATTCCACAATTTCGGCCGTACCATGTGTAGTTCTGCTTAAATCAACATTGTTAAAATCTTGCCAATTGTTGACCCTAAAAAAGAACTCGGTGTGATCGGTCGTGTCGTCACTATACTGTTGTACGTATAGCAGTGGCCCAACATCTGGTGTAATACCAGACTCTTCAATAACTTCGCGCACAATAGCATCATGTAAAGTCTCGAGCAAATCTACGCCGCCGCCAAGTGTACACCAAAAATCTTTTTCACGGCCATCGTAGCCACGATGCCGCGCAGCAAACATTTGCCCCTGGTCATTAGCAATTACTGCACGTACCGCAATTCTTCTATTCATAGTATTAGCTTACCACGTACTTTTTTACACCACAAAGCAGTTGCTAACGGGCAAGCGCTGCGTTAAGCTAATGCTAGTCTTAAATAATAAACAACGGTGGGTTCTAGCGTTTATATAAAGGATTGTTATATGGCAAACAGGTATGCGCATATTCAGCAGCAACCACTCGATGTGAATTTAGCGCATGAGCTTTTAGGCGCAATAGAAACGGCTAGGAACATACCCCACACAATAGTACGTGAGCGAAGGCTAAGTTATGGACACTGCCGCGCTATGTCTGTTGGCAAACCATGGTTAAATTACGAAGACTTTACTAAAGATTACGTACAAACTCACAAAGAGCGCCGCAGGCTACGTGTAGTAGAACGTTGGATGCAGGGACGTGGACATCATGGAGTAGTTAGTTTAACGATGCAACATATATTTAGGTCAGTCAGTGTTCAAGCATCACCGCAAATAGAAGAACTGCAGATTAACGATGGTATGTTTGGTGTTAAAAAAGGTGTAGCATTAATAGAACATATTACAGATGATGCACACCAAACCGAATTACTAAAGCTGGCATTTTTAGCGAGCGGTAAAGTAGTAGGTAAGTTATTGCTACGTACCGAGTCGCAGTCGCCGTATACTGGTGGCTGCGCTGCAAGTTGCAAACAAGCTGTCGAAGATTTTTACTTGGAACAACCACTGCTTGAAGAAGACTATTCGTATAGTTCACCTGATGATGATAGCCTAAGGCATATTGTTGCAGACGTAAGAGATTTTATAGATGTAGAATCACGGCTAGCAAGTTTAAGGCTTGAATTGGGGTATGGAAATGAGTGAGTATACGGAAATTGCACATGACCTATTTGTACCAGCATCCGACTGGCAGTTAATTGGATTTGCAAATAGGTTAACAAGCGTTGCGCACATTGTTGGCAGGCCTTTTAACGATATTTTTAAAGTAAACCTTACGTTGTATGTAGGTTATGGCGAAGATGAGGGAGGTTCACTAAGGTTTAGATATGACAAAGACTCAGACGGCGAAGTAATGACCCTGTTGCACCTGCGTTCTTTACCTATAAACAAAACTTGGAGCCCCGAAGCAGCTAAGTTGCTTCTAGGTAGTAATTTTCCGGATATTAATTCTATCGATTTAAACGAAGATGTGTTTGACGGGCTAGAGGCAGACGATGACGAGGACGTAACTATTGTGAGCGTGTACGATCAAGACAAAGACGATCCACTTGGTTTTCCAGAGGGGTATTTAGAGCACGAAACAAGAATAGATATAAATAGATCTAGAAACATGATTGACGCAAAAAAGTCGGTACATTTTAATATTATTGATATGGATTTTGAAGAGGTTGGGGCAGATATTGTGCATGCACGCGGGGCAGAAATACCGCTAATAGACGCGACGCACCAAGACGTAGAAAGACTTTACCGCTTTGGCGAGACAACGATGGATTTTGAAGCTAATGAACACATATTAAATATACCAACAGCAGCGGATTTAATAGTCGGTATGCACGCACTTATAGGGTCGGGTATCGTTAGCCCACATACAAGGGCTTACAAAGGTGCACCGGCATACGGCGAGATTGCTAGGCATCTACCAAATCCTTACTTGTAACGTAAAAAATCTTCCAGGCCGAACAAGCTTATGCTAAAGTATTGTTAATGCTCGATACAAAAACCTTGCTAACAATCGTTGCTATTTTATTTGCACTCTTAGCGTACATAAATTACTTCAGGGATATTTTTAAGGGTAAAACCAAGCCCCATGCATTTACATGGTTAATATGGTGCACTATGACTACTGTGGCATTCTTTAGCCAAGTTAGTGATGGTGGTGGGGTAGCTACATGGGTTTTGGCATTTACTGCGGTTGTAGATTTTGTAATTTTTATCTTAGCTGTTTACAAAGGTCGCACTGACATAACTAACACTGATTGGTTCTGTCTGATGGGCGCATTTTTAGGTGTGGCCTTGTTTACTTTTAACGAAGATCCACCGATGTCACTCATTATAATTAGTGCAGTCGACATAATTGGTTTTATACCAACTGTGCGTAAATCTATGACTCGCCCGTACGAAGAAACAATGGCAACATTTGGTTTTACATCGCTTAAGTATTTATTTGCAATAATGGCACTAGAAAATTACACTTTTGTAACTGTTTATTACCCAGCGGTGGTGGCGCTAATGAACGCTCTATTCGTAATATTATTAATAGAAGTAAGGTCCCGTGTGCCAAAAACAAAGCCCAAAGTTAAGCCAAAGCCCAAAACTAAAATTAATTCTAAAACAAAAACCGGTGCCAAAAAAACTAGCTAAATAGGATAGACTAAAATATATATGGAACAGCACCACGCAAAGGCTATTTTAATGCACGGTAAAAACGTAGTAT
>JAYUPU010000057.1:0-7547 GCA_043759925.1 bacterium
AGCGAAGAAAAAAAGCGTCTAAGCCAGTTCCCGGTAGGTCAAGGACTATTTTTTGCTGGCCAAAACCATGTGCACATACAAATACTGGCTAGCCCAACCGAAACCGGCCTTATTACAACCGACCCAGCACAGGTAAAGCAGATGGAAAACCAGGCTGCTGCACAACAGATAGATTTACAAACAAATGGTGGTAATAACGGGGCTGTACAGTTACAGCAGTAGAACATGCCAAACGATTTACTACAGCGCCCACAAAGTAACGACTACGACGAAAACTGGCAACCGCAGTCACAACCGCAGGGCGATAATGATGGCCAAGATAATTTTAATGGCAGTATGGACGCCGATAACAGCGGCTACGACCAGAATGACCCATCAAGTAAAGCAAAGGGTAAAAAGTCACTAGACGGCGACCAATTGGCCGGCGCCGAATCTAAAGCCGGCGACAACAGCAAGCCAACTGCTACTGGGGCAGCATTACCCGGAGAGAGCAAGCCTGGCGCTAGCGACAAACTTGGCAAAGGTTTTACGGGCGGCCTTGCCAACCAAGCGGCTGGCGCCAACCCCACCGCACGGCTTGCCAAAGCCGCCCTGGCCATAAAAAATAATAAGGGCAAATCTGCTGGTATTGGCGGCACAATCGTTACTTTAATTATTATTTTAATGTCATTTACGGGCGGCGCTTTCGAACTTATACATGTACGCGAAAACCTTTTGGGCAATTCGCCGTTTTCGCGCGCCCAAAAATCAGGGCTGAAATTTAGGCAAGGCAAGGCCGTAGCAAAGATTATAAGAGCACTAACAAAAACACCTGCCGTAGGCGCAGTTGCCAACGAAAATTTTGCCGAATCTTTCCGTAAAAAAGGCTTCGACGTACAAATCACAGAAGGTAAGCTTACTAAATTTAGCTATACCAGTGCAGCAGGCGAAGTTCGAAGTCTATCTGACGAAATAATTGAAACTAAGGGTCTAAAAACCGCCACCAAAGATTTTTTTGAAGGCCCATTGGGCAGGGAAATATCTGGGCGTATAGATAATGTTGTTAGTTCTGAGGCGTCACTAGTAAAAGGGGTGCGCACAACCAAGCTGTATGCCAAGTTGGGTACAAACCTACAAAACTGGCTAGACCGGGGAATAGCAAAAGCGGGGCCAGACCTTGACGACGCACAGTTGCAAGAGAAAGTTATAAAAGATATGGCCCTTAATGACGGCGCCCCGGCAAACGATATTAAAGAGGGTCTGGCAGGTAGAACTACCGCGGATTTAGACGCCGAAAAACAGTTAATAGGTGCTGACGATAAACCACTAGCCGCAGACGAACAACCAAGAACTTCAACCAGTGCGACCCCAGGCTCAGCAGCAGACGAAGCAATTGACGGCGCTGCAGACGCAAAGCTTTCAGCAACTGTAGGCGATTTAGGTACTATTAGTACTGAAGCAGGGGCTAAAAACTTAACTGAGCTTGCGGTTAAAGCAGGCATACGTGGTTCAATAAAAAGTGCAGTAAAAAGCACTCTAAGTCCAACCGAGGTTGCCAACTTAGCCTGTAAGCTTAAGGGCGCAGCGCAATATGTAGGTAGTGTTCGTAACGTATTATTGGCGGTAGAGTTAGGTAAGCTGTCTATCCGTTTTATGAGTGCTAGTGACCATGTTAAGGCCGGTATACTGACTGGCAGCGGCTTGGCATTGTTTATGAAATACCTAAAAGCTAACGATGGCTACCTGTCTGACGGTGGGATGCAGTTTCATATGGGCAATGCGTCGGCCAGGCCATCTAAGGCAGCCGGTATGTTTAATCTTAGCCGGCGGCCAAATGGTATAGTTGGTAAGTTCTTAAGTTATGTTGATGGTACTGGAGCGGCACAGGGATGCAAAGTTGTAACTAACGGCTGGTTCCAAATAGGGCAGGCCGTCGTTATGGGTGTAGCCAACATACCAACGCTAGGCGGTGCAAGTGCATCATCAATAGCGCTACAAGCAATACCAATTGCTATACTTGGTGCCGGGGTAGAAATTGCCATACAAATAGGCACAAGTATGGCTACAAAAGCGGCCCAGCAGCAGGTTATGTCAGGAATATCAGCTATAGACGGCGGGCAGCTAGCTGGTGCTGCAATAGGCGCTGGTTTTGGCAGCCAAATGGCAATGACGGGTTCTGTAAACGGCAGTATTGTAAGCACCCAAACCCAAGCAGCTTATTTGCGCAACCAAGCCGACCAAGACAGGCAGTATGCTTTGTCAAAAACAAGCCTATTTGATAGATATTTTAATACTAATAAATACGACTCGTTGGCCTCACAGGTAGCATTTAGGGGTAGGTCATCCACCGGAAACATTGAGGCTGCACCTACAAAAATGCTTGCTGCTGTAACTAATTTATTTAGCTCGCCGCTTAGTGTACTAAGCGCTAATACCTATGCAGCTACAAACCAATTTGGCTGTGATGACCCGCAGTTGACAGATCATAATATAGAGACAGACCCATTCTGTAACCCGCTAGTTGCAACCACAGGAGATGTAGATCTTGATAATGCTGAGAACGTTATGCAAAGAAGCGGTATGATAGACAGTCTTGGTAATCCCGCAAAGGAGTCTCCGTATGAATCTTTTGTAAATAAATGTTTTAGCGGGCGCACCGGCTTACTATACGTAGAAAAAGTAGATAAAAACGGCGGCAATGACGGCCCTGATAACACCTGTATTGGCGAGGGGTTGGTCGAATTAAAATACGCGGTTGCAGAGAAATTTAGTACTGACCCCTTGCCAGACAACCGCCCGTGGTATGCAAAAATACTTAGCAAACCCGTAAACGCTGCGCCGACAGAGACTACCCGCATACCAACAACCGTAGAATATTTTACAGCCTGGTACGCATACATGGGCGACAAAGATAATATATTAGGGTCAACCAGTAGCAGCAGCCAATCTGCTGTTACTAACGGCCAGGCACCGCCAGTAGGTACCTTCCAAGACGGCACTTCCGTTCCTGGTACTGACACCTCCAAAATGGCCTGCCCTGTAAGCCCAACGGTTACAGAAATTGGGGTTGTTAGGGTATTTGCAAACGGTACTGGGTTTTATAACATTAAGCTTTGTAAGGTACACGGCTACAGTATAAATGCAGTAAAGGCCAAGGATTTTGACGACATGTACAATGCTATGATTGCGGCAGGTTTTAAGCCCGTAACAGTGAATAATAATGGTGAATATGTACGTGATGGTGGTGGTGGTAACTTTAGGACATATGAGGCTCAGCAAGCTGGTTACGCCCGGAACCCATCAGCATGGGCCTCAGCTGGAGGTTCTAACCATGAACGCGGTTTGGCTGTGGATATTGCTTGTGCCAACAACGACAATTCGCTACTTTACCACCCGTGGATGACAGGTAAAGCGCGTACGTTGCCTGAGTTTAGTAAGGCGCTGGCCGAACACCCGTGCCTAAACTGGATACACAACAATTCATCAAAATATAAATTACTGCTGCAGTGTGACGGCAAGGGGTCTAGTGGCGGCGAAATAGCAGGCGATAGGGGCGGCTGCGAAACTTGGCACTTGTCGCCGAACGGTAAATAATATGAGCACACGTATTAAATCATTCAAAATTAACTTAAAACAGCTGCTTGTTGTGTTTGTTGTGCTGGTATTTTTTACTAATGCAGCCCAAGTATCTGCAGTTGTTAACTTATACTGCCAACGACACAACGTAACTGACGCCGCCAAATGCGAAACGTTTTTGAAACAATCCGGAATATATTTTGTTGGCGCTGAAGCAGATGCAAAAAAAGCACTGTGCATCACAACCACAATAATAAATAGTGAATCTGCCCTAGCGCCTGGTTCAAAAATATATGTATTGGGCGATAGCATAACAAACCAATCTAGGGCAGAAGTAACAGCCCAAATTACTGCGGCTGGCTACAGCATAGCTGCCATAAACGCCGACCCGGCCAGGGCAATATCTAAAGATACGGTTGGCAGCAGCCCATCGGGGTTGCAAGCAATAACAGATGATTCCGAGATTATTAGAATTTCAGGGGCGATTGTTATAGCACTTGGCACAAATAGCGGTACCGAGGATTTAAATGTGCAGATTCCGGCGTTAATGGCAAAAATACGCGAAGAGCTTAACGTGGCCGTACCCGTATTTTGGGTAAATGTGTTTTCGACAAGTGGCAGCACGCCTGCACGTAATGAAAAAATTAAAACTTTTAGTACCGCAACCTACCCGTACACGGTTATAGACACTACTGCGGCAAATATACAGCTGGACAGTAAAGGTACACACCCAACAGTTGCAGGCAATACTACCTTCGCACAAACAGTTGCCGCAGGTCTAAAAAACTATGGCGGCATAGAACCTGCCACTGCTGGTGGATACAGCCCAATATCACTTTCATACCCGGCTTTTCCTAGCGATACCGAGATTGCCAGCAAAATTACCGACTACCTAAAAACAAAGTATCCTAACAGCCCTTGGCACAGTGTTAGTTTAGATTTTGGTAGCTGGATTATTAAAGAATCTAAAGCGCGCAACATAAACCCGCTGCTTATACTAGCTATAGGCAGGCAAGAAAACGGCTTTGGTAGTGGTAGCCAGGCTCATGTTACTAAATACTTTAACTACTTTGGCATGAAGGGAAATGGCCCAGTCACAGTGCCTAATAGCGAATATAGGGGGTTTGCTAGCCCAACTGCTGGTATTACGTTCTTTTTGGATACTGTTCAAAAAAATACCCAAAGCACTGACCGCGGGCGCTATGCTGCAGTAAATAATTTTTATGAGTATTTAGCTATGCACCAGTCGGGGCTAATTGCCTACCCGGGCGACTTGCTAGACCCAACCGACAGGAGTGGCCCGGTGTTTAGTGGTGGTGCTTGGGTAAAAAATGGCAATAAGCCTGACGGTGATAGGCTGAATGGTTATGACCCGTCTATGGGTGTCTACACCAGCTGGGAGCCTATTTTGCACCCAAACCCACGATACAACCTTGGCGCCGTACCAAACCAAACCCCGAACCCAAATTCCGTTTATAATCCCGGTAATTATTACAAACCATCAATCGCATTAATTAACCTACTAACTGAGCAAAGCCTATCTGACACTCCCGGTAAGGGCAGCGCCCAGTCAAGCTGCACCGGTGCCGAAGGTGTGCCTATGCCGCACGGCGCAAATGGTTACGACTTAAAAGATACAGGGCCAAACCCTTTGGTAATGTATAGCCAAAACAGCACTGGCACAGACGCAGCGGTATCTGGTTATTTTGGGGCGACTACTTACGGCACAGGCAATATAGGTGACTGCGGTTGTGGGCCGACATCGTTTGCAACTATCGTAACAACAATTACTGGTAAAAAAGTAGAGCCTCCCGAGGTAGCAAAATGGGCTGCAGAAAATGGCTACCAACAAGACGACTGCGGATCATCATGGTGGTGGGTTGATAACGCACAAAAAACTAAAGAAAGATGGGGTGTAGTAGCCGAAGATTTGCAGAAAGATTTTGCTAGGGCAAAAACAGCACTATCCGAAGGCAAACTTGTAATACTATCGGCTGGCGGTGGTAACTTATTTGTATCTGGCACTACGGCTGCAGATGGACACATTTTTGTAATGCGTGCATTTACGGCAGACGGTAAGTTTTTATTTGCAGATCCGTCTGCTGATGGTGACAAAAAATCTAGGCCAGCATTTGGCCCGTTGTTTGACGTTAACCGGGCGCCTATTGCCGAGGCAGACATTGCAACAAGCTTAAAGGGTATGTGGGCTATGGGGGTAGCCGTACAATGATGAATAAACTAAATGATTTGCGTAATAATAACCGTTTTGTATTGATTGTCGGTGGATGCTTTGCACTACTAATGCTACTACTTCTACTAATTTCTCCGTTTAACGGTAAAAGTAAAACAACTGGCGGTGACTATTCACCAAACAAGGACGTAGCTTATTTTGTAGATAGTACTGAACTTTATAATGCCTTGGGTAGTGGTAGGTTTACTAGCCTACAAAAAGACCTTAGGGCTCATTTTAATACTGTGGTTCCAAAATATAACCAGCCAGTTAATTTTAGTGTTAAATCGGTTACAAAAACGGGCGACACCATAACCATACAAGGTGACTATAAGCAAAAGGGTGGGGCGGCTACCTTTAGTGTTAAGCTGCTAAACAACGACCAAATGGATGTTACTGCTGTATCGGGCAAGGTAACTAGCCACGACGCATTACCAAGTAATTCTAAAATTAATAAATACATTGCTAGCCTGCCAATATATGCAGGCAACTACGATATTACATACCTGCCGGTAGATAAAGCAATTGTAGTTACCATGTATGATAGGGATCCTGAACTTATAGACAAAATACGTGCGACCATACAGCAGGTTGTGGGTGCGGATATGATTGATTCTGTGCCGGTTAGTTATTTGTTCCCGCCCGATCCAGCCGCACAACAAACCGAAGGTGGAATAGCCGACGACGGTAACAGGGGCGACAACCTCTAAAGTGCGATTACACTATACTTGTCGCTAAAATGATCTACAACCACATCGGCTTCGGTGGTGGTAATAATTGTTTGGTAGCCGCTAGTGTGGGCGGCCAAGGCGCGCCTGCGGGCGCCGTCTAGTTCACTAAAAACGTCGTCTAATAATAACAGTGGTTTTGTGCCGGTGGCTGTTTGCAGGGCCTGCAGTTCTAAAAGCTTTATAGCCAACATCAATGTGCGGGTTTCGCCGCGCGATGCAGTAGTTTTAGCTGGTGAATTATTAATAAATATTCCAATGTCGTCGCGGTGTGGGCCGCAACCCGTAAAGCCCCTCTGGCTATCTTTAGCAATGTTTTGCTGCAGGCGGGCTAATAGCGATGCCGTGTAATCGGCGCTCGTTTCGTCAGATATATACTGCAAATGGGTTGGTTCTTTTTTATTACTAATAGCTGTGCAAATATCGTAAAATGTATCGTTAAATTGCAGCAGCAAAGCTTTGCGGGCGCCGTGTACAACGCCGCCTAGCTCGCTTAGGCGTACATCCCATACAAACACATCACTGGCGCTGGGCGCATGGCTTAGTTTTAACAGTGCGTTGCGCTGGGCAAGCGCCCGGCGGTAGTTTTTTATGTGCCCACTATAATGGGGCAGTGTGGCACATAAAATACGGTCTAGTAGGTCACGGCGGGCGCTGGGGTCACCCACAATAATATTCATGTCTTGTGGTTCAAATAGTACTACCGGCAAGTTGTAAGCCTGCAAAAAGCGCTGCTTTTCTACACCGTCAAATACGTAACTTTTTATAACGACATCGTTTTTGGTTTGTAGCTTTATACTGCGGGCATCATCGTGTGGATTTACTGTATCTATACGCGACCAATCGCTACCTACTGCAACAACATCTTGGTCTGATGCTTTGTACGACCCGCCGGTGCAAGCCATATATAGTGCTTCTAATATAGATGTTTTACCACTACCGTTTGGGCCAACAATAATAGTCACGCCGTATGGGTTAAATTCGTACTGCGAATCTTTGTGAACCCTATAATTTTGTAACCTTACACTGCTGAA
>JAYUPU010000058.1:0-7539 GCA_043759925.1 bacterium
CCCTCGGCAATTGCCTCGTGAATAACGCCTGCTTCTAACAAACCAGATTGTGGACGGGCTTCCATGCTGTTTTCTATCATTACTGCTGTTACACCCCGCATATTAACAGCAGGGTCTACTTGTACGCCGCTTAACGTGCTGGCTACAGTGATTGGCTTTGGTGGTTCTACTACTTTTTCTACCACTACTACGGGTGCTGGCGGTGGCGGTGGGTCCTTTTTAAACACTATAAAGTAAGCTGCAACACTGCCACCAATTAGCACTAGGGCTAGCGGTATACCAATAAGTAACTTTTTTTTGAGTGGAGTACGTTGCCACAAGTTGGCTTTTTTGGGCGGTTTTGCTAGGGGGTTGGTTGTTACAGGATTTTTTGCAGCCTGGTTTACGTCGTCTTGCTGGGCAGCAACTAGGGGCGGTTTAAAAGCTGGTTCGGGCAATTTATCAACCGGCGCACTGTGCGGTTGTTTTTGTGCATGCCTGGCATGCCCCCTTTTTGGTTTAATAAACATATCATCCATAGACGTTCGTCGCTTATGCTTTAGTGTACAGACTTTTTGTTTTGATTACAAACAGATACGATAAGTGCTAAAATACTAGCAATGAACCAAGACACAATTAACCGCGTACAAACACTACTATTGGGCGATATACCGCTGCTTGGCCGCCAAAAAATACAGGCAAACTACCCACCTCGCGTCCTTGCCGCAGATGCTATTGTTACCCGCAGCGCCCCAAGCCCAACCGGATTTATGCATATTGGCACGGTATATATGTGCTTGCTAAACCAATACCTTGCACGCCAAACTGGCGGCGTATATATGCTGCGCATAGAAGATACAGATAAAAAGCGCGAAGTAGCTGACGGCATAGCACAAATTGTGGATGCACTGACGGCCTTTGATTTAGTACCGGACGAAGGCGTTAAGGTTGATGGCACAAGCTATGGCAATTATGGCCCGTATATGCAAAGCCAACGACGTGATATGTACCTAAGTTATGCAGTAGATTTACTACAAAACGGCCACGCCTACCCATGTTTTGCTACCAAAGAAGAACTAGACACAAGCTACGCAGCCCAACAGGCCGCCAAGGTGCGCCCTGGTTATTACGGCAAATGGGCATTGTGGCGTGGTAAATCTGACGCCGAGGTTAACGCCCAACTTGACGCTGGTACCCCATTTGTTTTAAGGTTAAAATCTACTGGTAGTCATGAAAAACGTATAACTTTTGACGATGTATTAAAGGGCCACCTTGAACTACCACAAAATGACCTAGACGTGCCACTTATTAAGGCTGACGGTAGCCAGTTGCCAACCTACCACTTGGCCCACGTTGTTGATGACTTTTTAATGGGTACCACATTTATTCTACGCGGCGACGAATGGCTGCCAAGCACACCGCTGCATATGGAAATATGTGATGCACTAGGCATACCAAGGTTTAGCTACGCTCACTTTGCACCGATTAGCATTTTAGATGCTAACAGTGGTGGTAAACGTAAACTAAGCAAGCGCAAAGACCCCGAGGCGGATGTGCAGTTCTGGCTAAACCAGGGTTACCCTATACAAGGTATTAAGCCCTATCTACTAGGGCTGGCAGATAGCAGTTTCGAAGACTGGTATAGGGCCAACCCCGGTAAGCCGCTTGAAGACTTTAATATATCGTTAAAAAAACTATCGGCAAGCCGGTCGCCACTGCTTGATATGGCAAAGTTTGAAAACTACTGCAAAGACTACATAGCATCACTTCCCCAAGACCAGTTTGAAAAGCAAATATTACAGTCTAACCAGGCTGATAACCCTATTTTTGCGACCTGCATAACGGCAAACGCAGATTACACATCTAAAGTTTTGGCCATCGAACGCGGTGGTGATAAACCGCGCAAAGACCTAGCAAAATGGACAGATGCACCCGGAATATATGGCTATTTTTACGACGAACTATTTGAACAGGGTTTTGCACCCGAAATTGGTAAACTGCTAGAAGCCTTCGACACATCTGTTATAGCCGATGTTTGCAAAGCCTTTTTGGCAACCTATAGCCCTAGTGATGACCAACCAACCTGGTTCGATAAATTAAAAACGGCTGCAACGGCGACCGGATTTGCAACAGATAACAAAGCCTTTAAAGCCGACCCTAACGTCTTCAAAGGTAACGTTGCCGATTTTGCCAAAATACTGCGCGTTAAAATAACTGGCAAAGACCGCACACCAGACCTACATACCATCATGCAAGTCATGGGCCATGAGCGCGTTACTAAAAGACTTAGTTAAGTATAGCTCTCGCTTATCCAAACACTCTGAATCTGAAGGGTCGCTAGCGCCATAGGCTGACCAGAATGGTCACCTATAAAGCGCACTTTAGAGGCAGTGAGTTTGGATAGTTGAAGACAGGGCTACAAGCTGCTGGCTATGCGTACGAGTTGATCGCTGCTAAGCTGTGACTGGCCTTCTATTTGGTACCAAATGCCAGCGTCTACCCATGTGGCGTTGTTGTTATCGTAAATATATATAGTACGGCCGTTGTCTTGGTAGGTTTGGTATTGCTTACTATTATTAACTAAAAAGTTGTTAAGCAGAGTGTCGCTGGTCCAACCAGTGTTTTGCTGAGTTAGCTTGTAGGCGCGGTCATCTATGTTAGATTTGTAATCTACCACCACCTGACCGCTACTGTACTGCACTGGGCCATTAAACGAAAATCCGGCTGGGTTGTACGTTGGTAAGTTGGCTTTAATACCTGCCCGCGCAGAAGCGACACGCATGGCTAGGCGTGGAACGTTTTGGTAGGCGTAAAGACCGCCAATAGCAAGTCCAGCAAAAACGGTGGTTGTTATTGCAACTGCCCTACCGCTAACGCCAACTTTTTTGGCGATGCGATGGCGGAGCTTTTTTTTGTGACTGTAGGCAGGTTCGTTGTGGCCTTGGGCTGCTTGCAGGGCTTTTTCAAGTAAATCAGACTTTTTTATGTGTGAATTGCGGGGGCGTGAAAATTCAAGGCCGCTGTCATTAATAGGTGTTGGTCGTACGTCTAGTGGCATAACAGTAGCAACAACTGGTACGGTGTCACTAAACTTGTGTACCTGAGGACTTTTTTGGGTGTTATCTGCGCGTTGTTGGCGGTATAGTGGAACAGCACTTGTGCGTGGTGTAATAGTAGCTTTGTTTATTACGGTTTTTGCAGGTGTAAATTTAGCGCTTTGCATATCTGGTGCGTTAAGTGAAACAGGTTTTTTAACTGCACTGCGCATCAATGTTGCTGACTTTTGGGGTATAACCTCGTGTTTTTTAACACTATGCATGGCTGGCCTAATATTAGCCGTGTCTTTAGTGCGCCTTACAACACTATCTATAATTGTGGGCCTATTTTGAGCCGATTTTACCACTACACCAGTAATAGCGTCGTATTGTGTACCATTTATTTCTATAACGTTCTTGTGTGTGCCCACAGCTTGTTGTTACCCTCTACAATATTGCGGTTCAATTTTAGTATCTTATATATCTGTATGTAATCGTACACTACTGCCCAAGCCCCTGCAAGTAGCTTAAGCATAAATATTGGCCTTAGCAAAGCGCGTAGTTAACTGGTATAATAAATTTACAAACACAACAAAAACAAAAAGATCGCAGCTAACCCTAAATTTATGGATTATTTAGACCCCAAGAAAAAACTAGAACACCGTAACCGTTTGTACGTCGGTTATGTTTTGATGGCCATAGCAATAGCTTTTGCAACAGTTATTTTAGTTTATATGGGCAGCGGTTTTTATGTAGATAAACAAACCGGAAGCTTAATCCAGAATGGCCAGGTTTTAGTTAATAGTGACCCTGAAGGCGCCCAGGTGTATTTAAATGACAAACAGCAAAGAACCAAAACATCCGGTAAGCTTGTTTTGCCAAGTGGGTCGTACAGCCTACAGCTTAAAAAGGATGGTTACCGCGATTGGTCGCAGCAGGTTGCCCTAGAAGGTGGCCGAGTGCAGCGTTTAGACTATGCAAGGCTTATACCAACAGACCTAAAACCGTCAATTGCCCAAACTTTTGCAAGCGCACCTGCTGATATATCCCAAAGCCCAGATAGGCGTTGGTTTATTTTTACTTTTGCTGACCAACCCGGGATTTTGTATACCTACGATCTAAATAGGCCCGAACAAGCTGCAATTCCAATTACTATCGATAAAACGTTGTATAGCGACCCTGCAAAAATAGGCACTTTTTATACCACCGAGTGGTCTGACGATAATAAAAATATTTTAATAGAAAACCGCTTTAACGGTGTCGTACAAGACTACTTTTTGGTAAACCAGACAGATGCATCGCAAATTAAAAACCTTACTAAATTCTACGGTGTTGTAGGCGCTAACATTAGCTTAGTAGAACGCAACAATAACCGTGTTTTTGTACATAACCCAGCAACAAAAATATTGCAAACGGCTTCTGTAGATTCCCCTACACTAATTATCCGATTAACAGATGTTATAAACTTCAAAGCATTAAACGAAAACACAATTTTATATACAACTCAAGTTGGTGTAACGCAGACCAATAAAGTGCAGGCGCGCCTAACTGACGGTATCGACAAAACTTACTTAATACGTGAACTGCCTGTTGATAGCTTAAGTTTGCTAGGCTTGTCAAAAAATGGATCTAACATTGTATTGGCCGTTGGCGCACAATCAGATAACAAAGTAGCTGTTTTTAAGAACCCTATCGGATATTTTAAATCTAACCCGACCAAGCTGTTACCCCTAGCTACCACAATGTTCAATTTAGATTTACCCAGCGAAGTAGCTTTTAGTTCAGACGGTAGTGTAGTTATGGTCCGTGGTAAGCAACGAGTGGCTAGCCATTACTTCGAAGAAGATAGAACTGCGCGTTTTGATATTGTGCAGCCACTTAATACCCAAAAACTACGCTGGGTAGACGGCAAGCATTTACTATATGTTAGTGGTGGTTATGCCTACATAGCAGATTTTGACGGTGCCAATAACCAAAAACTAGTTCAAACTAATGACGTGTTTAGTGTTAATTTTGATAACAACTACCGCTACTTGTACAGCTTTAGCCAAATGGCTAAACCGTTTAATATTAGCCGTACCCAAATCAAGTTAGATAACTAAAATATATCTTTTATACGTTGCCACAGGCTTGGTGCATTGCCAGGTAGTTTAACACTGCTGCTACTGGCTTGGGGGGTTGTGGCCGTTGCAGCTGTATTACCGCTAGGATCTGGTGATATTTGTTCGGCAATTACTACAAGGCGGTTTACAGACGTGCCTGGTGGGTCACAGGTAATGAGCGTTAAGCTGTTTGGCTTGGCGGCAGTACCAAGTACTTCTACATCGGTTGGCTTAACAATCTTTTTATCGTATACGGCATACGTGTAACGTATCCCGCCCTTGTTAATACTAATAGTGTCGCCAACTTCTAGCCGTTTTAACAATACAAAAGCAAACTTGTACTTACCCTTGTTTAATATATTGTTGCTGCTGTGCCCAACAATAACCACGTTGCCATCTTGGCCTGGGTTGGCAGAAGTGCTGTAGTGTACTACGCCGTGTTCTAAGCCGGCCTGCACATCTTTTTCTTCAGTGGTATTAAGGTCAAAAACTATAGGTACTTCGAGGTTAATTTTTGGAATAATAATTTTAGATTCTGGGCCAACATTTGTTGCGGTACCTACAATAGGCGTTGCTGTAACCTGCCTGCTGGGGCTAATAAATGGGGCCACAAAACGCTCGTTAAAAAAGCTAAACAAAAACAGTAACACCACACAGCTTGCTATGCCAACGCCAAACAACAATGACTGAACGTGATGTTTAGCACTAAGCTTGCCGTTCGCACTAAGCTTGTTAATAACTTGCTGCTTAATTTGGGCAGAAGTGCGGGTGTCGCTACTGGCAGTGTGTAGGGCTTTGTGGTGGGTGGTAGTCTTACTGTGTTTTGCAGCAGGGGCAGCTTTATGTTGCTGTTGATGTTCGTTTGTTTTGTAAAACTCCTGCCATACTTCGTGTTTTTCGTCGTCGGGCAGCGCTGCATAATATTCATGCCATTCTACCTGAATTTGAGCCAGGCTTTTGCCAGATGATGTTAGGTTATACATGTAAGTTTGGTGTTTACTACGCTGGCCTTTAACAGAAAACGCCTCTATAGCTTCATCGGTAGCGTCTGGTTCACGGGCGTATAACTTGGCAAGCTTATCACGCACAATAGCAATTGCAGCCTTTTTTTGCGGTTGGGTAATGGGTAAATCTTCAGTAAAGTGCTGCTGGTTGGCTTGTATTACAGTTGGGTTAGAATCTTCGCTATCTTGGACTGGCGTAGCGCTGTTGATTTCTTCAATCTGTTTGCGTAGTTCTTCTAGCTGGAAAACTTGTCCTTGGGTTTGCTGTGAAATTGGCGTACTAGCAATGGGCACGTCATTATTTAGCGGCTGTAATACAAAATCATTTTTATTGGGTAGTGGTTGATCTGCCATAGCTTTATTATACTAGTGTTTAGTATACCCGACTTAGGCCAACAACCATACCCTGTATGCCTGCTTGACTGGCCCAAAGCTATTTTTCTTACATCATCGTATCTACAGATACGATTCAGCAAGACAAAACTAACTTTTGGCTCAGCCAAATCAGACCTACACGGCAAACTTGTTTACCCAAGGCGGGTAACCCTTACTATTTTGCCTAGTTGCCACTTTTACGGTATAATTAGCCAGTAAAATTACCCCTTGGGCGAGTGGCGGAATGGTAGACGCGCCGGACTCAAAATCCTGTAATCGCAAGGTTGTGAGGGTTCAAGTCCCTCCTTGCCCACCAATAAAAACGACTAGCTTTGGCTAGTCTTTTTTATTGAATGGAATGGGACTTGAACGGTTGTGCCAGTGGCACAAGCCGGTCCCAACGCCCCTAGGCATGCCATATGGCATGACGTGGGGTTGCTTATCAAAATGTTAATTTTCCATTTTGATGGCGAGGCAAGTCCCTCCTTGCCCACCAATATTAAAGACCTAGCATTCGCTAGTCTTTTTTAATGCTTGCTTACGCTGCTAAAGGCGGCTCTATAATATCCATAAGTATATCTGTACGCGCATCAAGGTTTCGTACCGCCATAGTGTTAGGATATTGCCCATGCGCAGCAGCAAGCTCAGCTGTGAGTCTCGGTATTCTGTACTCTTTCTCTTTAACTAAAACAAGAGCAGTTTTTACGTTTACTACAGATATTGCTCCATGGTAACTACGAGGTTCTTGCCAACCATATTTAATCTGGGCAGCATAAGTTAACTGCATTTCGTCGCCTGTATAGACAGATAAATCCCAGTTACTATTCTGTGAGCTACCAGACCTACTATCACAATCTTCTGAAAGAAGCGAAGGTAACGGTGTCCACTGACTGCCATCAAGCTGTTCTAGACAGAAGCGTTGTAGTATGACGAGTGCGCCCAGTTCAGCTGCAGCCCCAGCATAGTTCATACTTTCGGGAATAGCCAGCACAACATTTGGTAAGTTTTCTTGTAGGGACGCTACTCCGGCACGCCTTGCTTTAT
>JAYUPU010000059.1:0-7520 GCA_043759925.1 bacterium
AGGGCTGGCTTTATTCACAAAGAAATGGCCGGTGTTTATACATTCTTGCCGCTAGGTAAGCGAGTTTTAGAAAATATTATTCAAATTATACGCGAAGAAATGAACGCCATAGGCGGTAACGAAATTAGCCTGACCGCATTGCAACAAAAAGATGTTTGGCAGGCAAGTGGCCGCTGGAATGATGAAGTTATGGATGTATGGTTCCGTACAACGCTGGCAAATGGCACCGAACTAGGCCTAGCCCCTACGCATGAAGAACCACTAACGGCTCTAATGAAAAACTTTATAGATTCGTATAAAGATTTGCCAAGCTATCCGTACCAGTTCCAAATTAAGTTCCGTAACGAACTACGCAGCAAAAGTGGGCTAATGCGTGGACGAGAATTTGTAATGAAAGACTTATATTCATTTAGCCAAGACCGTACAAAACACGAAGAATTCTACGAAAAATGTGCGGCTGCCTACAAGATTATTTTTGACCGGCTAGGAATTGGCGATATTACATACCGCACTTTCGCCAGTGGCGGAAGTTTTAGTAAATTTAGCGACGAATTCCAAACAATTAGCCCTGTCGGCGAAGACACAATTTATGTTCATAAAGGCAAGGGGATAGCCCTAAACCAAGAGGTATATACAGACGAAGTTATGGCAGATTTAGGCATTAAAAAAGAAGATTTAGTACAACAAACTGCTGTAGAGGTAGGTAATATATTTACACTTGGTACTAAATTTTCAGAAGCGCTTGATCTGAGTTTTTCTGCTGAAGATGGTAGCAAACAGCAAGTATTTATGGGCAGTTACGGTATTGGCCCCAGCCGTTTGGTTGGCTTACTAGCCGAACATTTTGCAGACGATAAAGGCTTGGTATGGCCAGAAAATGTGGCTCCGTTCAAAGTATATCTTGCGCCATTAGGTGATTCGCAGGCAGTTACGACCCAGGCCGACCAACTGTATGAATTATTGACCAACAAGGGTGTAGAAGTATTATATGACGACCGCAGTGTACGCCCCGGTGAAAAGTTTGCCGATGCTGATTTAATGGGTATTCCACACCGTATTGTTATTAGCGAAAAAACTCTGGCCGCAAATGTCTACGAATACAAAGCCCGCACTAGCGCTGATGCACAAATGCTAAACCAAGCGGATCTTATAGCAAAAATTAAATAATAGCATTAACACATTGCTAGCATATAAATGTTTTGCTACAATTAAATTCCAAAGTAGATGCCATATTAAGTAAGCCTAAGCGCTATCTATGGGGTATATAACCACATTTTTGTACTAGTAATAGCAATTACAATCTGTTACAATAGCGCAAAGCATGGCTTTAGTAAAGGCAAAACGCTTTTATTTTTTTGGGTCACAGTAAAGGTAATATTATGAAAAAACAGTTTAAATTAACACAACCCGGCATAACCGAACTTAAAGCAGAAGTCGCGCAACTAATTTCCGAGCGAAGCGAAGTTGCTGACCGTATTAAGACAGCCCGCGAATTTGGCGATTTGTCCGAGAATGCAGAATACAGCAGTGCTCGTCAAGATCAAGACCGCGCCGAAAGCCGCATAGCCGAGATTGAAAACATATTACAAAATGTTGAAGTTATTAAAGCCCCTAAGGGTGACGCCAAGGTACAACTGGGCAGTACAGTTAGCCTTAAAAGCGACGGTGGCAAAACCAAGCAGTTCCAAGTTGTCGGCACTGTAGAGGCCGACCCGCTTAATGGCAAGATTAGCGACGAAAGCCCAATTGGCCAAGCACTTCTAGGTAAAAAGAACGGTGAAACTGTCGAAATTAAAACTCCAGCCGACACCACAACCTACAAAATCACCGACATAGGCTAACGCACACTTTTTGGCAGGCATCACGCAGTTATTTTATTAACCTTTAATCTGTAAACTGTTTACTGTAAACTGTAACTATGGCCACACTAAAAGATTTTAGGGACGAACGCTTGCGCAAACTTGCACAGCTTAAAGAACTGGGCGTTAACCCGTACCCAGCTGGTGCCTCGCGTACGCACAAAAACCAGCTTATTGAAACCGATTTTAGCAAGCTAGAAGGCAAGTCTGTCACTGTTGTTGGCCGTATTAAATCAATACGTAAATTTGGCAAAATTGCCTTTGTGGTAATTAAAGACGATACTGCAAACTTGCAGCTTTTTTGGCGTGCCAGCGACGACTCAGTAAATTATGCTAACAGCGAACTAAGTATGGGCGACATTGCACTGCTAGATAGCGGTGATTTTGTAGAATGCACAGGCACAGTTATAAAAACCCAAACCGGCGAAATATCTGTAGAAGTAGTAACATTGCGACTTTTGACTAAGTCTTTGCGCCCATTACCAAGTGAACAAGAAGGCTTTACCGATAAAGAAGAACGCCTGCGCCGCCGCTATGTAGACACCAACGTAAACGCCGATGTTTACCAGCGTTTTATACGCCGCAGCAACTTTTGGCAAGCCACGCGCGAATATTTAATGGGGCAGGGCTTTATAGAGATTAATGTTCCGGTACTTGAAAGCATTGCAGGCGGGGCAGATGCTAACCCATTTGTAACCCATATGGATGCGCTAGACCAAGATTTTTATTTGCGCATCAGCCACGAACTTCCGCTAAAACGGTTGCTAGTTGGTGGCTACGAAAAGGTTTTTGATATTGGCCCACGGTTTAGAAACGAAAATTACAGCGACGAACATTTACCTGAACACGTTGCCATGGAATGGTACTGGGCGTATGCAAACTGGCAGATGGGCATGCAGCTTACCCAAGATATGGTGCGCGCTGTTGCCGATAAAACCTGGGGCACACGTAAGTTTACACTAGCCAACGGCATGGATATAGATTTAGGAAAAGACGGCACCGACTGGCCAAAAGTTAGTTTTGTAGGTGTTATTAAAGAGCGTTTCGGCATAGATGTGTTTAACATTACCCTTAAAGAAGTTCAGGCCAAGGTAGTACAAAATAAAATTCAAGTCGAAAAGGCCGACAATATTAACCGCTGTATAGATAAACTCTGGAAAAAGATCAGGGTAGAACTTACCGGCCCGGCATTTTTGGTAGATATTCCGACCTTTTTGCAGCCACTAGCCAAAGTGCAGTCAGCAGACCCGCGTTTAAGCGAGCAGTTTAACTTACTACTTGGTGGTACCGAAGCTTGCAAAGCCTACAGCGAACTTAACGACCCTATAGACCAAGCCCAGCGCTTTGACCAACAGCAGGCTATGCGTGACGCCGGTGACGTTGAGGCTATGATGCTTGATACAGATTACGTAGAGGCGCTAGAATACGGTATGCCACCAGCTTGCGGATATGGCCACAGCGAACGTTTGTTTTGGATGCTAGAAGGCGTCACTGCCCGCGAAGGTGTACCTTTCCCGGCGCTTCGTACCGAAAAATAGCATGACAGCTACAAATCATTTTTTAATTGGGGTTAGTATATCGCTGGTTGTTAAGCAACCTTTGTTAGCATTGCCGCTGGCGTTTGTAAGCCACTTGGTAGCTGATGCTATGCCGCATTACGGAGGTAAAGCTCCGTTTAGTCAAATGAAAAAAGTATGGATGCTAGATGCATTTTTATTAAGCATAGTGCTGCTTGGTACCTGGTACTATTTTGGTGTTTACAATGTGTTAGTTGGCTTCATTGCTACTAGCCCAGATCTAGTCTGGGTATACAGGTTCTTGGTGCAAGAAAAACGCGGCAAATTACCACCTAAGCCAAAAAGTGGTTTTAACAAGTTCCATGCCCGTATTCAAAAATACGAAAAGCATTACAACTGGCCCTACGAATTTTTGTACGTAACCCTAAGTTTACTTTTTATACGCAGTGTGGGCTAGTCGAGCAATTGTGTAGCCAATAATCAAAAATACTGCGCAAAAAAAGAATAATTGTCCGTATAGTTGCGCACGGTAGCCTTCGTTAAAAAAGTCATAAAAGTATTTGGTGCAAGCCGTTATGTAAACAGTACACGCCAGCGCGGCAGTTGCCAGCGTGTAAGTGCGGCTGCCAAGCAGGGCAACACTCACAATCGGCAAGGCAAACAAAATTGTAGACATGCTGGCCATGCCGCGCTCCCAGTAAACGCTAAAACCAGCTAAAGCCAGCTGTACAATTACGCAGGCAAAGACAGCAAAAGTTAGTTGTTTTTGCGATGAAGCTTTTTTAGTAAAACTCCAAAATATAGTGTTAGTAACAAGTAACAGCCCCAGCATCATCCAACGGTAGTAAACAGCTTGGCGGGTAAGCACACCGCCGCTATCAAAAATAATTATGTAAATGCCGTAGGCTATAACAAACAAAAATCCAGCCCGTGCTGATGTTTGTAGGTTAGCCTGCATATAGGTTCGTTTTTTTGTTTTAACCATATATATATTAATGCTACCATAGCAACCTAAAAACATAAACGTTATGACTACAATATGTGTAGCTGCTATTATATATTTATACTAATACAAGCAAACAGTGCAGGTATTACTTCAAAGGGGGTAGCATGATAGATCTAGTCCATGTAAATAAAATATACGGCAAAAAATCTAGCGAATTCGTAGCATTAAATGACGTCTATATACACGTTAAGAACGGAGTAATATGAAAGCAACATTCAACAATACAGTTATAGCCGAAGCAACCAAAGAAGAACTTATATATATTGAAGGCAGCTGGTATTTTCCACCATCTGCAGTAAAAAAAGAACTTTTGCTAAGTAGCCCAACAGCCTACACATGCCCGTGGAAGGGTGCGTGCACATTCTATAACGTTACTATTGACGGCCAAACAGCTATTGATTGTGCGTGGAGTTATGACACGCCGCTTGCTACTGCAATCGACCAAGTAAAAAAAGATTTTACTGGTTATGTGGCATTTTACCGTGAAATAGTGGTAGGCGAATAACCGTGAACAGACTGCGAATGATTATTGTCGGTGGAGTACTGGCTGTAAGTTTGTTACTTTCTTTGCAGCAGGGTCGAATCTCAGACCTACAAAATTCTAGTACATTAGCTGCAACTACAGCGTTCAAACAACAGCTAAATCCGGGGTTTGCCTGTGGATTAATAACTGGTGTCGAAGCAGTAAAGTTTCTACAGCAAAACGATATATTATCCAGTGGCACTATTATCCCTGCCGATTCACCAACTGCCGCTATTCGCACCGGTAGCCCGCGGCTTGATGCATGCTCATACACTCAGCTCTCAAACAATCTAAGCTACATTGACGTTATTGTAAAAACCTACGATAGCCAAGAAGCTGCCATGCAAGCGTTTTCAAAAGACACAGCAAGCATTTTATACATCGAACCTGGTAGTTTTACAGCTCAAAGCACATCAAGTCTTTATTCTTCAGGAGTTAACTATTTATTGCGCGGTAATTATATACTTGAAGTTGGAGCATCAAAAGCAGGTTCAGCTATAGGCATTGAACTTAAAGTTTTTTCTGATAATGTAACTAGCTACATTATTCAGAAGTTGCAATAGTATGAAGCAAAACAATATTTCACATTGGGTCGAAAAATACGCAGGATGGATACTAATAGTATTATTTAGCGCGATACCAGTTATTCGCTGGTTTATGCTTAACAGTTTAAGTGTTGTATTCACTAGCCCTACAGAGTTTTTTTCATCGTTCGGCAAAATAGCAGGTATTATTGGCTTGGTTCTATATGCTATCAATTTGCTATTAGCTGCCCGTACGCGCTGGATGGAGAATTTGTTTGGCGGTTTAAACAAGGTATATATTGCCCATCATATAACGGGGGGGATAGCGCTAATACTGCTTGTATTCCATCCACTTTTCTTAACCATTCGCTACATTGATTATAAGCTGCTAGAAACATTTACAGATGCAGCAAAATTTTTACTGCCGCGTAATCCTTCTAGTGCAACAACATCATTCCAGCTTAGCCAAGCTATTGCCATAAATGCAGGTATGATTGCGTTTTTAGGTATGGTTGTTTTACTTATAATTACGTTTTTTGTAAAGCTACCTTACAGGCTTTGGCTGTTAACACACAAGTTTTTGGGCGTAGCATTTATGTTTGCAGGTTTACATGTTGTGCTTATTAGCAGCGACACATCGAATGATAATTTTTTACGTACATACTTACTTGCATGGATAATTGTAGGCCTGGGTGCTTTTGTATACCGCACGCTTGCCAGCAATATTTTTGTAAGGTCCTATCCTTACCGCGTGGCTGGGCTTAAACAAGAACAGGGCGGCGTAACAGCAATTAGTTTAGAGCCTTTAGATAAAAAGCTATCGTTTAAACCGGGTCAGTTTATATTTATTAAATTTGCTTTAAGCGCTAAGCAGGGCATTGCAAAAGAATCTCATCCATTTAGTATTGCCAGTGCGCCTGGCGATAATAAATTAAAGCTATATGTTAAGTCTCTGGGTGATTTTACAACTAGTCTTAAGAACTTAGAAGTTGGTAGGATTGCTCAGTTGCAGGGCGCTTATGGCAGGTTTAGCTTTACACGTTTTAGCGACTCTCCGCAAGTTTGGATAGCCGGCGGAATTGGAGTAACACCGTTCTTAAGTATGGCCAAGAGCTATACTAAGAACAGCCCAAAAGTTGATTTAATATACACAGTAGCGCAGCGCACAGAACTTTTAGATCAAAAAGCCTTGGCAGAATTTTTACCAAATCAGTTTAGTACTTTCAGATATTTTCCATATATTACAAGCCAACAAAAAGGTTATATAACAGCTAAAAAAATTCATACTATGAGCGGTAGTTTTAAGGGCAAAGAAATATTCATTTGTGGGCCGCCAACATTTATGCGCCAGTTAAGGTTACAGCTGCGCGCAATGGGCGTACCCAACAGTAGAATTCATACAGAGGAATTTGCACTTTTATGAAATTAAAAATAGCCGTCGCAGTTACTCTGATTGTTGGATTTGTTACAACCGGAGTAATTATGTTTGTTGGGCTTTTAGCTAACTAGCTAGGTATATACTAATAGCATGGTATCTAAAACAATATTTGCAGCTGGCTGCTTTTGGGGAGTGCAGTTCTACTTTGACCAAATAGAAGGGGTTGTTTCAACGGCAGCGGGCTACACTGGCGGCCATACAAAAAACCCAACCTATGAAGATGTGTGCTACAAAGATACAGGACATGCCGAAGCCGTACTTATAGAATTTGACGACTCACGGGTTAGCTTTGAAACGCTCGTAAAACAATTTTTATATATGCACGACCCTACACAGGTTGGCGGGCAGGGGCCAGATATTGGTAGCCAATATCGAAGTGCAATTTTTTATACCACAGACACCCAAAAGCAAACTATCCAAGGCGTATTTACAGACCAATCTAAAGATTACGATAAGCCCATTGCTACACAAATTGCCCCGGCAGCCATCTTTTACCCAGCCGAAGAATACCACCAAAAATTTACTGCTCGCACCGGCCGCGGTGTTTGCCACAAGCCCTTCAAGGTAATGTAGTTCATTCTACACCTTGTAAGCATTAGCCCATCAGGGTAAACTTAATCACATGGCTACAACTACTAAAAAATCTACGACAC
>JAYUPU010000060.1:0-7517 GCA_043759925.1 bacterium
GTTAGCCTAAACGAAGCGGTGAGCGGTTTTGCCTGCAATTTAGTTAGTACAGGCAGCAGCGTTGTAATGAGCGACCACGCGCCCAAGTTTAAAGCTGCGCTGCAGGCCCGGGGTTTAACAATTTACAGCCCACAGGTAACCGAACTACTTAAAGGGGGCGGCTTTATCCGCTGCACAACCCTTACGCTTTAGCTAAAGCTTTGGCCAAGTTCAAGCGCCCGCGAGACTATTATAAGCGGTGCATCGCCTGGGGATTGAATAGCCGCCCAATTATAGTCATTAAGCTTTAGGCTTTCGCTCACGTCCGTTTTTGCTTAGCTATTATAGCTTGGCGGGCCACTGATACTTCGTCGTAACTACGCTTTAATACGCGGTCGGAATCGCCATCGTTTTGCGGTAAATGGCGTAGCTGTGCTGCTTTAGGGCCGTTATGCAATATAGATTTTTCGTGACCCTTACCTAGCAGTATAACTAAGTCACCCGCCTGGGCTATGTCGATTGCTTTTTGCACTGCGGCCTCACGGTTGAGTATCAAAAACAAATCCCTGCCTATAGTCTTGCCAGATTTTTCGGCACCGCTAGCGATTTGGTTTAATATCATGTTGCCGTCAATGTCGCGGTCGTCTTCTTCGGTAGCGATTACCCTATTGCACCATTTGCCAGCTATTTTACCTTGTGCTGCGCGCTTGGCTTCGTCGCGGCGGCCGGCACTACCAAAAACACAAATCAGCTTACCCTTGGCAAGCGGCCTTACTTCAGCCAAAATTTTGTCAAAGCTCTCGGGGGTATGAGCGTAATCTACAATAACGTCAAAATTTTGACCCTCGTCAACACGGGTCATGCGGCCCTCGACTGCTTTTAGTGCTGCTATGCCGTCCTGAATCTGCTGCGCATCTAGGCCTATAGCCCGCCCTACACAAAGTGCTGCTAAACTGTTATATACGTTAAAACTGCCTGGTATGTGGCAGGTTATTTTGTATGTAGTATTAGGAGTTTTCACGCTGTAACTACTGCCAGACGGGGTCATTTTGATATCTGTCGCCCTAAAATCGCCTTTTTTTATACCGTATAGCATTGGATTGGCTATATCTTGTGCAAAGTACTTGCCTGTGTCGTCATCTGCGTTAACAACACCAATGCGTAGGCCTTTTTTGTTGCGGTTAGCTTGTTTAAACATGCGGCGTTTGGCATCGCGATAACGGCGGAATGTCTTGTGGTAGTCTAGGTGTTCGTGGCCTAGGTTAGTAAACACGGCGATGCTGTACGGTATGCCCCACGTGCGGTGCTGCGCCAGGGCGTGGCTGGTTGTTTCTAGTACCAACCAATCCACATTATTAGCTTTAATTTTTTTGATTTTTTGCAGCAAGTCACGAGTACCCATAGTCGTTAGGCGGGTTGGGTTATCTATTGCACCCATGCCGTCGCCGTAATCTACGCTGATTGTGGTCATCATTGCTACTTTATAGCCGTTTTGGCGCAACATCTGGGTAATAAGCGTACTTGTTGTGGTTTTGCCGTCCGTACCGGTCACACCAATCACTTTTAATCCCCTGCTGGGCAAACCCATGCAAATGTTCCACATAACTGCCTCAGCCCAGTGGCCAAGCGGTTCAATAGCCATAAATGCCTTGGTTGGCACAAGCTTTTTTACTATGTCTCGCATACTCATTACTTAACAGTATACAAAAAATTTTACCTTTTATTGTTCAATAGCCAAAAACTATCAATTTGGTACTTATTTAATACTTTTTTGTATTACGTGCAAATTATTGTATAGTTATTTGTTACTATATAATAAGATGATTATTTTAGGCATAGAAACAAGTTGCGATGAGACAGCGGCTGGTATTGTACGGATTGACGATAACCTAGTCACTACCTTGCATGCCAACGCGGTGCTTACAAGCATGGATCTGCACGCTGCGTACGGGGGTGTGGTGCCAGAAGTTGCCGCGCGTGAGCACATACGTAGTATAGACCCCGTTGTAAGCCAAGCTTTTACTGATGCCGGCATGACATGGGACGATATTGATGCTATTGCAGTTACATACGGTGCTGGGTTGGGCGGCAGCCTATTAGTGGGCGTATTAACTGCCCGTACCTATTCCATAACCAAGCAAAAACCCTTGTACGCTATCAACCATGTCGAAGCGCACGTTTACGCCAACTTTTTAACAAAAACTACACTGCTCGGCTATACATTGCCCCAGCAAGCACCAATATTCCCTATGCTGGCCCTGATTGTAAGTGGTGGCCACAGCCAATTAGTGCTGTTTAGGGATCATTTTGACTACACCCTGCTGGGGCAAACTCAAGATGACGCCATTGGTGAAGCCTTTGATAAAGTAGCCAAACTAACCGGCCTACCCTACCCCGGCGGCCCAAGTATTGGCCAGTTAGCGCCCCAGGGCGATCCTAAAGCCTTTGCCCTACCCAAAGCAAAAATGCCCAACAAATACGATTTTAGCTTTAGCGGCCTAAAAACAGCCGTTTTAAGGCATGCTCAGCATGCAGTTGGTAAAGATTACACTTATCCTAGTTCCGGGCTGCCTCAGGCCCTCAGCGCCCCCCAAAAGGCCGATATTGCAGCTGTGTTCCAGCGCGTGGCTATAGAAACCGTGGTAGATAAAACGATTTTAGCTTTTGAAGAATTTACGCCAGCAAGTGTGGTTATAGGCGGCGGCGTAAGCGCCAGCCCCGAGTTACGGCGCCAGTTGGCCGCTAGGCTACCTATAGTACCCCACTATACCGACCCTAAACTAGCAACAGATAACGGTGCTATGGTGGCAGCCTTGGGCGCTTATAAAGCCCAACTTGGTGCAACCCCTGCTGACCCTTATACACTTGCTATATCCCCTAGCCTGTCGATGTAATTTTAGCCATTGCGCCTTGATATACATCTGTTATACTGCTTATGTAAACAAAAACTTAGTACCGGCTACAAGCCAATGTAGCTTGCACTTTTCAACCAAAATGGTGGGACAAAAAGTAGAAACTTATTAATGGGAGCTTTCATATGAAAGTATTCTATATCTATGTTTGCACTTTTTTCACGTGAAACACCACTGTTAGGCATGTGGCTTTACCCTTCTCTTCTGATATAATCAAAGAGAAGATTTTTATTTTTAAGAGGTGTTGTTGCTATGAATCTACCAAAAACCTACGACCCTAGTGCCTACGAAGCAGATATATATGCATTGTGGGAAAAATCTGGTGCTTTTACCCCTGTATTTAAGAAGGGAACACCGACTTTTACTACTGTTATGCCGCCGCCCAATGCCAATGCCAATTTGCATATCGGGCACAGCCTTAACTACGCACTTATAGATATTGCTGCCCGCTACCACAGGCTAAAAGGGGACATCACCTTGGTATTGCCAGGGGCTGACCATGCTGGTTTTGAAACACAGGTAGTGTACGAAAAACACCTTGCCCTTGAGGGGAAAAGCCGTTTTGACTTTAGCCGCCAAGAGCTATACGACGGCATTTACAGCTTTGTGCAAAATAACAAAGACAACTTCGAGAATCAACTGCGCAGCTTGGGCATAAGCTGTGATTGGAGCCGGTTTACATTTACACTAGACGACAAAGTAGTAACAACTGCCTATGCCACTTTTAAAAAGATGTGGGATGACGGCCTAATTTACAGGGGCGAACGCCTAGTAAACTACTGCACCTTTCACCGCACAAGTTTTGCAGATATTGAGGTAGTGCACGAAGAACGCACTAGCCCGTTGTATTACTTAAAATACGGCCCATTTACACTGGCCACAACCAGGCCAGAAACCAAGTTTGGCGATACCGCTGTAGCCGTACACCCCGATGACGAACGTTATAAAAAGTATGTAAACCAAGTTATAACCGTCGATGGCTTAAATGGGCCATTCGAACTGCGAGTTATCGCTGATAATATGGTGGACCCTAAGTTTGGAACAGGGGCGGTTAAAATTACCCCCGCCCACGATTTTAACGACTACGACGCCGGACAACGCCACAATTTACCCGCTATACGCGTTATTAACCACGACGGAACAATGAACCATACAGCAGGGAAGTACCAGGGCATGACTGTAGTCGATGCCCGCAAGGCTGTTGCCGCCGACTTAGACGCAAAAGGATTACTAGAAAAAGTTGATCAGCACTACAAAAACAGGGTAGGGGTGTGCTATAAATGCGGCACAGTTATTGAACCAATGCTGATGGATCAGTGGTTTATAGACATGCAAAAATTGGCCGCACCAGCCATAGCCCAGCTTAAAAAAGATACTGTTACTTTTTACCCAGCCGCCAAAAAAGCCCAAGTAATTACCTACCTACAAACTGTTAAAGACTGGAACATTAGCCGTCAAATTGCCTGGGGAATACCTATACCGGCCTACCAAAACGTAGATGACAGCGATGACTGGATTTTTAACCAGGACGTTTCTCAAGAAATTATTGAACAAGACGGCAAAACCTACCGACGTGATGCTGATGTGTTCGACACATGGTTTAGCAGCGGCCAGTGGCCATTTGCAACCCTAGGCTACCCAGATAGCGTAGATTTTAAAGACTATTACCCGACTGGGTTAATGGAAACCGGCATAGATATTTTGTACCAATGGGTCGCCCGTATGATGTGCCTTGGGCTGTACATAACAGGCCAAATGCCATTTAAAGACGTATACCTGCACGGCATGGTACGCAGCGAAGATGGCCGTAAAATGAGCAAAAGCTTAGGCAACGTTATTGACCCTAAAGAAATTATTGCTACACACGGGTCTGATGCACTACGCATGGGTATTATTGCAGGCCGAAGCGCTGGATATAGCGCCGCATATGCGCCAAGCAAAATAGATGCAGGGCGCAATTTTGGCAACAAACTATGGAACATTGCCCGCTTTATTACTGATAAAATAGGCGACATTACCGACATTCCTGACCTAAAACCCATAAATTCTGCCGATCACTGGGTGTTGCACAAGTTACAACAATCTACAGATTTAATTGCGTCACATTTAGATAACTACCGCTTTAGCGAAGCTTACGAAGCGCTTTACCACACTGTGTGGGACGATTTTGCCGACTGGTACATAGAATCGAGCAAGGGAAGTCCTAACGAATCTGTTTTAATACACGGCTTGCAAACTGTTTTAAAACTATCGCACCCATTTGCACCGTTTACCACCGAAACCATATGGCAGGCACTGCCCTGGACAGGGGATAGTATTTTAGCCAGCTCCACATGGCCAACCGCAAGCCCTGTAGATACTAAAAAAGTTGCCGAATTCGAGGATATTAAAGATATTGTTACCGAAGCCCGCGTGATTATAAGCAACCTAGGCTTAATGAAAAGCACCATGTACTACACAAATGTGCCGTTTTTATCTGAAAATGCTGACCTTTTGACGCGCCTGGCCGGCCTAGCAGGTGTGCACGAGGTAGAATCGGGCCATGGCCTGCACCTTACTAACACCAAATATAGCTGCTGGCTCGACGTAGACGAGGCTACAGCCCGTCGTTATGTACACAAGCTTACAGATAAGCAAACTGCCTATAAAACCGCCATACAGCGTCTAAATGACCGCCTAGATAACAAAAGCTACGTCAGCAACGCCCCCAAAGAACTTGTGGCCCAGACAAAAGAACAGCTAAGCCAACAACAAGCCTTGCTAACGGCAGTAACGGCCGAGATAAGCCGCTTTACACCCAACAAATAGCCAGTCGGTACCTAAGCTTTAAGCGCTGATCGTATATTTTCTATAGAATGTTCGGGCGAATAGTCATCAAACCACAACACCTTCCAGCCCATTTTTGCGGCTGCCATAATATTTGGCCTGCTGTCATCTACTAACAAAATGTGGTCGGGTTGGGTATCTGCAAACTGGGCAGCTATTTCGTACATATGCTGTTCTGGCTTAATGGCCTGCACTTGGCTACTGTCAATGATTGTTTCGTACGGCACATCTGGCAACATACCCCTGTTAATCATGGCGTCTATTTGCCCAGGCATTAT
Organism: bacterium; assembly: GCA_043759925.1. Taxonomy (GTDB): domain Bacteria; phylum Patescibacteriota; class Saccharimonadia; order Saccharimonadales; family SZUA-47; genus RFTN01. Next base: position 5,996 of record JAYUPU010000060.1, read on the forward strand.
GTTGCTAAGCAAACCAACCTTATAGCGTTTGGCAACCCATTTTACAAGTTGACTCATGCCCGCAACCGGCTGAATGGCATCTAAATAATACTTAGTCCAATCGATGGTTTTTACACCTACAGCCTCAGCCATTGCGCCGTTAAATTCTTCCACCGACATTTCACCCCGGCAAACAATATCGTTATAGTGCCAAAAAGTAGATTCTATAGCATCGCTGCTGGCCCCAGTGTCCTCGGCTATTTTGGTAAATGCATGGTTAAAAAAGCGCACTAGGCAGCCGTTAATGTCAAAATATACAAAACTGATGCGCTGTTTTTGGGTGCTTTCAAAAGATACAGCGTGGCCCACCATATCATCTAGCGACAGGTCTAACACCTTAGCAATTTGCATGATAGTAAAGATACTAGGGGATTTAATTGCACCGCGCTCTATTTTGGCCAGGGTGCTGTATGACAAATGCGCCGCCGCACACAACTGTTGTTGCGTGAAACCGCCACGTTGCCGCGCTTCTTGCAGCTTTTTACCCAGCCCCGCTTCATCCATATACACCATATAGTACCAATTACTGGCTAGGATGGCTACTGTTTATAGTATTAAATGGCTAGTTTTAGCTGTAACACCGCTGGGCGGGCTATATTAAACAAAAAGTCGCCCGCATTCGGACGACTTCTTATTTTGGCGGAGAGGGAGAGATTCGAACTCTCGGTACCGTTTCCGGCACGACGGTTTTCAAGACCGTTACCATCAACCACTCGGTCACCTCTCCAATATCCAAATATTATACTGTAATTTGTGGTTTAACCCTAGTAATTTGCCTGTTTTTAGGGTAAAATTGGTTGGTATTTGTGTACGGAGAGGTACCCAAGTGGCTGAAGGGGGCAGTTTGCTAAATTGCTAGGGGGGCGCAAGTCCCCGCGAGAGTTCGAATCTCTCTCTCTCCGCCAGTAAAACAGAGTCAGGCTACATGGTTTGGCTCTTTTTTATGCCTTGCCGTGCAAAATGATACAATAGTGCTTATGGAAGATGAAGTCAGTGATAACTGGCAACAGCAAGAGACTTATGGATACCAGCCACAGCCGGCTGTACCTACACTTGAACCCATAAACTGGACAGCATCAGAATTTATATCGCACCAAAAAACAGCCACATGGTACGTTGGTTTGGGCGTAATAGCTGCCGTTGTAACAGTTATTGTTTTCGTACTTACACGTAACTTTTTATCGGCATTAGTTGTGGCCACTGCTTGTATGGCCCTTGGCGTACTGGGCGCACGCAAGCCACAAATTAAAAACTATCAAATATCTGACGACGGGGTAGTAATAGACGCCAGGTCTTATCCATTTAGTTTGTTTAAATCTTTTGCCGTGGTAGACGAAGGAGCCTTGGGCTGCATTTGGCTGCGCCCACTCAAAAAATACGCCCCGACTGTGGCGATGTATTATCCCCCCGATCAAGAAGAAAAAATTATTATGATGCTAGATAACTTTTTGCCGCAAGAAGACCGCCAGCACGACATGGTGGA
>JAYUPU010000061.1:0-7482 GCA_043759925.1 bacterium
CTTAAAGCGGATGTTGTAAGTCCCATCCGCTACCACAGCACCTGTGTTACTTAGTAGGCGGCCTTGGAAGTTCAGGGTGGATGCGGTGAGGGCGAGGGCGCGGCGTGGTTGCAAGGCAGGTATAAGCACACTAAAGGAGACCAACAGACCAACGATTACGAGAATCGCTTGTCTATACCTTAGTGTGCTTGTAGCTGATTTGCTTATTGACCCCTGTTTAATACTATTTAAAACTATAAAAGCACTAGGCAACCTACTAAAGAGGTAACCTAGTGCTTTTACACTTGTAAACAGCTTGCTGCGGGGGTCTCTACCCGATATAAGCATGATTTTTCCTTTTTTAACTTAGTGCATTACTAAGTTGTTTTTGTATTTGCTTCCTCTGTTTTTGCTTTTATTGAGGGTAGTTACATTATCTCATCTGTGCATATTTGTACAATAATAAATGTGTACAAAATATGTGATGCACTTATGACCAAAATGTTAAGCAATTTATGTTCATTTTGTTGTTAAAATTAATTATTTAAGTGTTAAGGCAGCATCTGCATAAATAATAGCGGTAAATAATTGTTGTAAAATTAGTTACACTACAAATTTCTCTTAAAACTTATCCACAGCGTATACCTTTCGTAATGTAGGTATTGACCAAAATCTAGGGATTTAATTTGGTAAATAATGATATAACACAAAAGAGCTGTACCGATAAGTACAGCTCTTTTGTTGTAATGCTGCTTATTTTAAGCGGATTACACTAGATTTTTGGTCTAGCTACAGCCAGTAGTGCTACCGCAACTGGTGCAAACATAGCAGCTACCTGCTTTTTGTGTTTGGTTACCGCAGTTGTAACACATTGGTGCATTTTGATCGGCTGTTGGCTTTTTAGTACCCTTTGGCGCTTGCTGTGCGAAAGGCTGGCTGGCCTGGGCGCTAGCTAGCACAAGCGCAGCGACCATTGGTACATCCACAACAACTGGCTTTACCTCTGTTGATGGGGCATCAAGAGCTAAATTCACGACGTTTGTATTTTGGCTATCGACTTTTAAACCAGGCTCCTCCGCTAGCAGGCTAGTTTGTTCGGTTGGCATATCGTCAAAGCTTGCCAAACCTAATTCAAGGCGGTCGTCGAAGCTTAAATAATCTGTTGCTAGGCGCCTAAAGATGTAGTCAACTAGTGATGCCGCTGTGCGAATTTCTTTATCGTCGGTGATGCCGGCCGGAGCAAAGCTCATAGCTGTCATACCTTTTACATATACCTTTAGTGGCACGCCGTACTGCAGGCCGTAACTGATTGACCTACCAAAGCTGTCCATAAGGCCACTCAGGGTTGATCCCATCTTGGCAACGCTTACAAATAACTCGCCAGGAGCACCATCTTCGTATTCGCCAACGGTAAAGTAACCGTGGCAATCTGCCACTGTAAACGAATAAGTTTTAGCTGGGCGCACCTTGCCAAGAGGGCGGCGGACTGCACTTTTTATAATAACGGCGTTGTTCATAGCCTCTACTGTTACAGCTGCTGTTGCAGCTGCTGCTGCGGTTGCTGCTGCGGTTGCTGCTGCGGTCGTAGGTACTTTGGCCGCAACGTTATTGTTAGCATCGCCGCCTTTTTTAAGCATACTTAGCGGCTGGCCAACTTTACAATTATCGCGGTAGATAGCAACGGCTTTTAGGCCAAGCTTCCATGCTTCGATGTGCAATTGCTCGATTTCTTCAACAGTTGCTTCTTCTGGCATGTTAACAGTTTTGCTGATTGCACCACTCAAAAACGGCTGCACGGCACCCATCATCTTGACGTGACCAAGGTAATGGATTGGATTGAAGCCCATGCTGCAACTAAACACAGCGTAATGTTCTGCCTTAAGGTGCGGTGCGTTTTCGATAGTTTTCTCGGTATCGATGTGGTTAACAATATCATCGATTTGGGCTTTAGTGTAACCCATAACCTGCAGGGCACGTGGCACTGTTTGGTTAACAATAGTCATACTACCGCCGCCAACAAGCTTTTTATACTTAACAAGGCCTAGGTCTGGTTCGATACCTGTGGTGTCACAGTCCATCATAAGGCCGATGGTACCTGTTGGCGCCAATACACTAGCCTGGCTGTTGCGTACGCCGTATAGGTCGCCAAGTTCAACTGCTTCGTCCCATGCAGTTGCTGCAGCGCTTAATAGTTGTTCGCTCACGAGTGTGGCATCAATCTTATCTACTTCGGTGCGGTGCATGCGCAGTACATTAAGCATGTTGTCACGGTCTTTGTGGAACCCAGCAAACGGGCCAACCCTGCGAGCAATCTTTGCGCTTGTAGCGTACGCGTGGCCCGTCATAAGCGCAGTAATTGCTGCAGCTTGTGCTCGGCCCTCGTCACTATCGTATGGCAAGCCCTGGGCCATTAAAAGGGCTCCTAAGTTTGCGTAACCTATACCAAGCTCGCGGTAAGCACGGGCAGTTTTGCCAATTCCCTCTGTTGGATATTCGCTGTAGCCTACCAAAATTTCTTGGGCTGTAAAAATAATCTCGGCAGTGTGCCTAAAGGCGTCAACATCAAAGGTGTTATCTTCGCGTAAGTATTTAAGCAAGTTAATGCTAGCTAGGTTACAGGCACTGTTGTCTAGGTGCATATATTCGCTACAAGGGTTGCTACCGTTTATGCGGCCAGCGTTAGGTGTAGTGTGCCACTTGTTTATGGTGGTGTCGTATTGTAAACCTGGGTCTGCACATTCCCATGCGGCTTCGGCTATTTGGCGCCATAAGTCACGGGCTTTCATAGTGCGTACAGATTTACCGTTGGTAACAGCTTTTAGATCCCAATTTTTGTCAGCCAAAACAGCTTCCATAAAATCGTCACTAACGCGTACGCTGTTGTTGGCATTTTGGTACTGCACGCTAAAGATGTCTTTGCCGTCTAGGGTCATATCGAAACCGTTGGCTTGTAGTACACGCGCCTTGCGCTCTTCTAGCGCTTTACACCAAATGAAATCTTCAACATCTGGGTGATCAACATTTAAAATAACCATTTTTGCTGCACGCCTGGTTTTGCCACCACTTTTGATAGCTCCGGCGCTGGCATCAGCACCACGCATAAAGCTAAGTGGGCCACTGGCAGTACCTGCACTGCTGCTAAGTGTTTCGTAGCTGCTGCGGATAACGCTAAGGTTAACGCCGCTACCACTACCGCCCTTAAAGATCATCCCTTCTTCGCGGTACCAGTTTAAAATGCTAGTCATGGTGTCTTCGATGCCCAAAATAAAACAAGCACTTGCTTGCTGCGAGCGCCCTAAAGCACCAATGTTAAACCATACTGGGGAGTTAAAAGCAGCACGTTGGGTAGCAAGGATGTATTTTAGTTCCTCACGGAAATCTTCGGCTTCGGTGTCTGTGTCAAAATAGCCTTCTTGAAGGCCTTGTTTTGTGATGGTATCGGCAACGCGGTTGATTAGAGTTTTAAGTGAACCTTCGCGCCCAGGCGTGCCAGGGGTACCAGCAAAATACTTTTGCGCCACAATGTTAATTGCGTTCATAGACCAGCCCTCTGGGAAATCTATATCACGCTGTTCAAAGACCGGTTTGTTGGTCGATGGGTTCATAATTATCGAATCACGCTTGTGCCAGGTTAGCATATCGTATGCTAATTGCTTGTTTTTTGTGAACCGACGCTCTATGCCGAGGCCGCTTAGTTGTGCCATTTTACTACCCTCACTTTATATAATATTTTTTAGTTTTATTTTGGAAACGCTGTTTTTGTCGGTCTTTTAAGTTGCACCTTCAACCGTCTCTTAAGAGTTAAAGGCTGGTTCAAAAGACTTAAACACAAGCGAGTTCCCCACGCACCCCTACTATATTAGGAGGGTCTGGGCAACCCACTGGTCAGACTTGTCTTATCTGGCCTGATCTGTTTTTGTTATTTTTTATCTTTAAGGTGCTTAATCTGTGACAGCTCATGTTCGAAGCTTGCGATGTCTTTGAACCGCCTGTATACGCTTGCAAAACGTACGTAGGCTACCTCGTTTAGCAAGCTCAGCTCTTCCATGACCGCCTGGCCAATGGTTTGAGAAGGGATTTCAGAATCCCCGCAAGCATATAGCTTATTTTCGACAGCTGTGGCAAGCTGTTCGATCTGCATGCTAGTGACTGGTGTTTTTTCGCAGGCCCTGTATAGGCCCACTAAAAGCTTTTCTCTGGCATACAGCTGCCGTGTGCCATCGTTTTTAATAACGATTAGCTGTGGCTTTTCGATACGCTCGTAGGTTGTAAAACGATGAGAACAGTTTAGGCATTCCCTACGGCGGCGTATAGCTTCGGCATCACCTGCCTCGCGGGATTCTATTACCTTTGTGTCTTCGTTTTTACACTGATTACAGCGCACTTTTGCCCCTTACTGTTTGTTATTTATGTAATGTGCTACACCCAATATGTAGTGTTTATGCTATTAATAGTACCCCTACTGCTAGCGCATTGCAAGTAATAAACGCTGTATTTTTGTGCACAAAATTGGTCACTTCTTATCTGTTAAATCGGCATCTTTAGATTTACGGCCTCGCAAGCGGCGTAAAAATGATGGCTTTTCTAGCTCTTCTTCGTCGTCTGAATCTGCATCGTTATTGCCCTGCTTATCGCTATCCGATTTTGACGTGTCGCTATCTGATTTATTGCTAGAGTCATCTTTATTATTGCTGTCGGTGTGCCAAATACTAGTGCCGCTATCGTGACTATCTTCGCTAGTAAACTCATTTAGGGCGTCGTTAGTCTCTTTTGGCTTTTCGTCTAGGGTCATATCTAGGTCATCCATGTCAGTGTCGTTCGCGTGGTCGCTGCCAAAAATGCTTGGTGGCACTGGTGTGCTGTCGGCAGCTTCTTGGCCGTCTTGGTCATCGCTATCTGCTGCGCTAGTTGGCCGTGCCGAATCTGCAAAATTGCCACGCCCGTAGTACGATTCGTCAAAGCCAGTAGCTACAACGGTAACAATCATCTCACCCTGAAGTTCTGGGTTGATTGTTGCACCAAATATAATGTTAGCGTCTTTGTCGGCGGCACTAGTAATGGTCTCTGCAGCGATGTTAATTTCGTGCATGCTCATGTCGTCACCACCAATAACGTTAAACAATACGCCGCGGGCGCCGTCTATAGATACTTCTAGTAGTGGTGATTCGATTGCCTGCTTAGCAGCTTCCATAGCACGGTTTTCGCCGCTAGCACGACCTATACCCATAAGTGCGGTACCAGCGTTTTTCATAACAGCTTTAACATCGGCAAAATCTAGGTTAATTAGGCCGTGTACGGTAATTAAATCACTAATTCCTTGTACACCTTGGCGAAGTACATCATCGGCAACTTTAAAGGCTTCTAGCAAAGGTGTGGTTCGGTCGATTGTCTGCAACAAACGGTCGTTAGGGATAATAATTAATGTGTCCACCGATCCGCGTAGGTTATTTATAGCAATATCGGCGTTTTTGCGGCGTTTTTCGCCTTCGAATGCAAATGGCTTTGTAGCAAAACCTACAACAAGGATGCCTGCCTCGCGGGCGGCTTTAGCCACAATATGGCCCGCACCACTACCAGTACCACCACCGGCACCGATGGTAACAAAGATCATATCTGCACCCTCGATGGCTTTTTTGATTTCTTCTTTAGATTCTTCGGCGGCACGTTCGCCCACTGTTGGGTCGGCACCAGCACCTAGGCCACGGGTTGTATCTTTACCAATATGGATTTTAACTGTGGCTTTGCTGTAGTGCAACGCCTGGGCATCGGTGTTAACAGCGACAAATTCTACACCGTCTACGCCTGCTTCGACCATACGGTTAATAGCAGCGCCGCCGGCACCTCCTACGCCAATCACTTTAATACGTGCAAATGTCTCGATAGCTGGATCTACTTGTGGCATAGCGTCAGTTACTCCCCTTAGTACTATATCTAGGGCTAGTATAGCGCACACGGGCTACATTATTCAACAAAGGTAAACAGATTAACTAATTTTTGAACAAAAATCGTCTTCGGGGTGTATAAAACTTTGGGCTTTTAGACGGGTTTAGGTGCGTTATTTCAGAAGCAAACCATTATCTAAAAATTCCGCACACTTAGCAGTAAATTAAAAGTATAAATTTACTGCATGCGTTCTGCTTTATGCTGCATTTTTAGATAATGGTTTGCGAGCATCGCGGCAAATGGCAATGTGTCTTAAGAAGCATTTGGCCCGGTAGGGCCAGACAGAACGCCTGCTGGGAATGTATAAGTTTACTTGCGGGTGCGGTTAAACAGACGGCTGATGCTTTTAATAAGGCTAATACTGTCACTGTCGTAGCCGCTGTTTGCTATATTACTATCTAAAATCATATCTAGAAGCATTAGGCCGATACAGCTAACGTAGCTACTATCGGTATTAATATCGGCTAGGCCGCCAATTGGCAGCAATGTGCCTACGCGGGCTGGCAGTTGTAGCTGTTCGCGGGCAAATTCGGCCAAACCAGGTAATTTTGCAGTACCGCCCACAATTACTACGCCGCCAGGCAACTTGCGTGATCTGTTAATCTTTTTAAGTTCTTTATCTACGTATTCAAATAGCTCTTCAACACGGGCCTCTATAATCATGCGTACATCGTCGGCGTTAAAGGTGTGCTGAGTTTTACCAATGGTAACTGCGGCCACCGACCTGTGGTTTTTACTACTAAGGTTGGCATGTTCTAGCTTTACGCGCTCGGCAATGTCTAAATCGGTTCTTAGGCCAATAGCAAGGTCGTTGGTAATGTGCGTACCACCCATTGGTATAACGGCTACGTGCTGCACTTCGCCGTCTTCTATAACTACAAGGTTGGTTGTGCCGGCACCGATATCTATAACTACTACACCAGCTTCTTTTTGTTGACGGTTCAAAACAGCCTCGGCTGAAGCTAGGCTGCCAACTGTGCGGTGCTTTATTGTAACTTCGGCTTTTGCCAAGGCGTTGTCTAGGCTTTTTACACTAGGGCTACTGGCAGTAACAATATGGGTATCTACTTCAAGGCGTACACCCTGCATGCCTACTGGGTCTTTAATGTTGTCTTGGCCATCTAGGCGGTAGCTTTTAGGGAAAACTTGAATAATCTCGCGGTTGGCCGGCAGTTGCATCACTGCAGCGGCTTCCTCTACACGGTAGCGGTCGTCGTTTGTAATCTCGCGGTTGGCAGCACTAATGGCAATAACGCCCTTGCTGTTTACGCCGCTAACGTGTGATCCGTTAATGTTGACTGTGGCGGCATTAACCCGGCGGCCACTATGGCGCTCGGCTTCGTTAATGGCAGCAATAATTGCGTTTGTAACTTCGTCGGGGTGCGTAACTACGCCCTTGCGCATACCCTGGTTTTCGCTGATTCCGTAACCTATAATTTCGGGTTCGCCGGCCTGGTTTACAGCACCAACAACACACCTAACACTTGTGGTGCCAACATCTATACCAACAAAGTGCGGAAGATCATTTTTATTATCAGACATGGTTGCAGTATACCGCTT
>JAYUPU010000062.1:0-2922 GCA_043759925.1 bacterium
ATCTTTACCTTCGCTAATATTTTGTTTAGCAGCGGCTGCAAATTGATCAACCCTAGGGTGGGATGGATACAAATTTTTAACGCTGGCTAGTGTTTTAAGCGACTTAGTGTAGCGTGCGCTATTAAACTGGTCGAGGGCTTTTTGCCATTCAATCTGGGTTTTGCTAACGCTGCTAATTGCTACCGAGGATATACCAGCAAGGTCGATTAAATCTTTAATATCACGCACGTAGTTGTAGGTGCTGTCACCGACTTTTGCAGCAGTATAGGTAGATATTCCCATAACCTCGCCGTTGTCGTTAAAGGCCGGGCCACCACTGTTACCATGGCCAATAAGCGTGTCAGTTTCTATCAGTTTTTTGTCACTGCCTAAGGCGTTTTTAATAGATGACACTTTGCCACTAGTTAATGTTGCCTCGCTATGTGTCGAATCTACTATTCCGTTACTGCTGGCGTTACCTGGGTACCCCAAAATGTTTAGATTTGCACCCTGCAACAGTGTAGTTATGCTGCCAAGTTTTGCTACAGGGTAATTGCTACCTTCAATTTTTATAATAGAGACATCTGACGTAATAAATTTAGTAAAACCCTGGATAGATCTGTAGTCTTGGCCTACTACTTTGGCTAATTTAATGTTAGTTTGTTCAGGATATATCTGCCTAGCTTTGGTAAGTGTTGCAAGTTCTTTGTTGTCGGGTTGATCTTTACCTAAGCAAACTATCAGGTTAACCGCGTAATTGCGGGATTCTAGCCTGGTTTTGTCTATTTTGTATAACAGGTCAAATAGTACTTCAGCGCGTTCGTTGGCGGTGCCGTTTGCAGGTAGATCTGTGCGCTTAATTTTTGCCTCTACTATTAGCCTATCTAATACTGTTGTACTGCCCCTAACATAAAGGGCGTAGGCATATTGAATTAAGTAATCCAGGGGGTCACTATTCGTAACATGGCCATTGCTGGCAATATATCCATCTGGGTTAATAAAAAAGCCAGATCCGGTTGAACCGCTACACACATCCGGTATTGCTAGCTTGCCCTCAAAATATATATCTTGGCAAAAAACATTGAATATTTTTACAACCGCCGGGCCATAACTAGCGCTGATTTTCTCTGATGTAGTTGCAGCGGCATTGCTGCTAGCGGCCGATGCCACAGCGCCCAAAAAGAAAGTTTCAAGTTGGTTGCGGCTTTTTTGGGCCGTAGCTTCGCTACCAGCTGCGCTCGGCGCAGCGGCTGATGGCTCGGCCGCCCCAAAGTACAGGCTTTGCAGTACATCTTCGTACTGGTTAGTTTTTTGAGTGCTTGTTGGGCTATTGATAACCTCGACAACAAACGCTTTACCTGCATGCACAGCAGTAAATGTAGTAAACGATGGCGTAAAGCCGGCCAAAACCTTATCGTTAGATATAAATACCCAATCTGTTTTTAAAAACTGCTTGGCGCCGTATGTAACGTTGCTAGTGCCTGTTTTTTTGACCTGCAAGTTTGCTTTGGATGTTATGTCTTTCATGGCTGTTTGTTCAATTGCAGATAGGTTTTTTTGGTCGGCTAGTGCGGTTTTATGATAATACCTAACCGTCATATTATTGTTTTGTAATTGGGTATCACTTAGCGTTGGTGCTATGCGCACAAGTTCGTATGCCCTGTTTGCCGCTAATTCATTGGCTATAAACAAATCACCAGTGTGTGTATCTATGGCAGTAGCATAAAATTTTGCACTATTAAAAGTAATACTAAAACCATACGTGGAATGTATAGTGGAATTTACTTGAGGCTGGGTATCAAAAGTTGTTGCAAAAAAATCTTTAGCCGATTGCAGACCCCTGTTAACAGATGCATTGTGGCCAATTATTAAGCCCACTATAAAAAGCCCAACTACCAAAAATACGGTTAGGCTAGCAACGTGGCGTTTGCGGTACGGCTTAGCGTGGTGAGCCTTAATTTTTACAGACTTTTGCCCGCGCGGCCTATGGTTAGCTGGCGCTGCAACTAGGGCCGGGTGCAAATGGTCTATGTGTGTATGCATTTTTGTATTTTTGGACACTATTTTTAAACTCCCACTGTTGCTGTTAATATACCATGCTTATGCTTGAGCGGCAAAGGGTGCACCCCTATTTGATACGGATATATTGACGTGTCTGCGTGGCGTCTTTTTTGTCGTTTAAAAACACGTTAATATCCTTTAGCCTAATAATTATGTGGGCGCCCTTGGCTTTGTCGCCCGTAATTTCGTTAGTTTTTACAATTTCGTATGCATAGCCAGTTTCGTAACTAATGACTATTGGGTCAGATACCGTGCCAACAGACTGGGAAAATAATATTGCCGTAGTTTGGGGTGATGCAGCCGTGTTAGCCTTATCTATAATGCCAAAATCCCCGCCGGTGGCCTTGGTGGCTTCGTCGTCGCTGTATTGCTTAGCAACATCAGCAAATGGCTTACCATTGTTAAGTTCTGACATAACTGTTTCAAGCTTGGCTTTTGCTTCGTCGTCTAAACTGGCTGTTACCTTTTGTTCTAGAAGTGATGCTTTAATACTGCGCTTAAAATCGTTCAGCGACCACCCGTAATATTCTTTAATTACGTCTTCGAACACTCTACTGCTGCCACCCAAACGGTTTTGATTACGGGCACTAGCTATTTGGTCATCTATTTCTTGATCGGTTACGGAAATGCTCTGTTCGTTAGCCATCTGCTTAATAATACTGTCGTTAATAACCTTATTTAGCGAGCGCCTTTTATAATCGTCTAACTGTTGTTTACCAGATTCGGTATCGAAGCCAATTTTTTGTTGAGTTTCGTAGTAGTGCATGTAGTGTCGTAGTTCGAACAAGTAGCTCTCGTAAGATACAAAGTTATTACCGCTGCGTGCAACAGGCATAGGAATAACCTGCGTTACTCTGTATAAAAATGTAGATGTATTTTGTA
>JAYUPU010000063.1:0-2865 GCA_043759925.1 bacterium
AGCGGACTTCGTCCTTTTCCGCTCAAACATGCTCGGAGCAAGCACCTGAGAGCTTGCTCTCTACACCGAACCTACGGTTCTCAATTCGCACCGAGGCTCACACTAGCAGACACATTGCGAACCGCAAGTATAGACTTTGATAAAATCAAGTTAGTTCTAATTAAGGAGATTCTAACTTTGTCCTGCTATAGGTCGTAATGCTATAATTTTACTAATGAAGAAAAAGTACATCGTTATAGGTATAGTTCTAATTTTAGGAATTGGACTATTCGTGTTTTGGCCTAGAGAAGCTACATGGAGTAACAGCGATTATCAGGACTGCGTAGACGCTGGCGGCTCTACACAAGAGAGTGATCCTCCTACTTGTTTCCACCCAAATGGAGATAGAATAACCCCAGGAAGACCGAAGAAATAAATAGTTCGTAGTCCATCACGGCTCAAATAGATAACAGAGGATTTTCACCTCTATTATTGTATGTAATATTCTTGGCTCCGGGAACTGGATAGAGCACGTTAATCTTAAGCGCCAAGAAGTTTCTTGGGCTGTAAGACTAACGACCGATCTGCGCGACTTGCATCAGCTAAAGCTGCTGCATCGCTTTGCTTTGAACCCAACTCTCGGGGCAAAAGAAAAAGCCGACCGTAAAGGTCGGACTTTTCTTTTGGCTCCGGGAACTGGATTCGAACCAGCGACCTCGAAGTTAACAGCTTCTTGCTCTACCACTGAGCTATCCCGGAATATAACCCTGCGCTGAAGCGCAAGTTCAAGTTTAGATTATAGGTGTTTGTACAACTTCGGTCAACCACCTATACTTGGGTTATACATGGATATTAAAAAGCTTGTTAAAAGCCACAGGATTATTAGCGACCAAATACGCAGTGACGAACTGCTGGTTTTGTTAACCGAACTAAGGCGTGTGTTAGACGCTAGTATTGAGGGCGACGCCGTAGAGCTGGGCTGCTACGAGGGTACAAGCGCACTGTTTATACAGCGGGTTTTAGCACAGGTATCACAAGATAAAAAGCTGTGGCTATATGATAGCTTTGAGGGTTTGCCAGATAAAACTACGCAAGACCAATCGGCAGTGGGCATACAGTTTAAGCAGGGCGAACTTAAGGCCAGCAAGGCAGTGCTGGCAAAAAACTTTGTAAAAGCCGGGCTTAAAATACCAGAGATTAAACGTGCTTGGTTTTACGAACTAGACCCAAGCGACTTGCCAGATCAAATTTGCTTTGCATTTTTAGACGGCGATTTTTACGAAAGTATAATGGATAGCTTAAAACTAGTGTGGCCAAAAATGGCCCCAGGCAGCGTGCTTATTATTGATGATTACCAAAACCAGTCTTTGCCCGGTGCGTCCCAGGCTGTAAATGAATTTTTTACTGGCAAAGATTTGCAGATAATATCTATCAAAACCCTTGCTATTGTTAAGATACCAAAGAACTAATAGCTTTTTGGTAATCTTGTGCCACGGGCATAACACTTAGGCGGCTTTCGCGCACCAATTTAAAATCTGCAAAACGCGGATCAGATTTTATGGTGGCTAACGACAACGTTTTACTAAATTTTTTGTCTAGGCGCATATGCACTGCCCAGCTACGACGTGGGTCGGCTGTGTTTAAAAACGGCTGCCCAGTAACTGTGGCTACGCCAACAATGGCTTTAGTACTTAAAGATTCGTAAACATACACTCTGTCACCAGGTGCCATTTTTTGAATAAACAATATAGCCGCATTATTGTGTACCCCGTCCCAAAGCGTAGTCCCCTCGGCTGCAAAATCATCAATACTGTAGGTATCTGGGTCGGTCTTGGCTAAAAACCAATTCATAAACCTAGTATACACACCGAATAGTAGGTTATGATTGGACTAATGATTAAAATATACTTTAACAATAAAACAACTATGCCTGTCGAGCTTGAACAAGCCAAAGCAGGCTGCCTAGTTTATGTAGAAGCCCCAACACACCTAGAGCTATTAACGCTGCAAAACGATCACGGCTTAGATATTGACTTACTAAAAGATGGTTTAGACCCAAACGAGGCGCCACGTATAGATGACTGGGCCGGCCGTACATACATATTTAGCCGTTTTGTTTTACCCGAAACAGCCAAGCAAACGACAAGCCCGGTACTAATAATATTTGGGCTTGATATGGTTTACGTTGTAACACACACTCCTTTTGTCGCGCTTCAGCTGCTGCTAAAAAAAGATAACGTAACCACAAGTAAACGTGGCCAACTTTTGCTGCAAGTATTAAACGAGATTAATGCAGGTTATAAAACTCGTATAAATAGTGTTGCTAAGCGCATGTGGGCTGTGCGGTCACAGCTAAACAAGACGCAAATTGCTAACGAAGATTTTATTAGATTTATAGACATGGAGGAAGACTTAAATGACTTTTTAAGCGCCCTCGAACCAATGAACACTCAGCTAAATCACCTGCTAACTGGCAAGTTTATTAAATTGTACGAAGACGACAAAGACCTAATGGAGGACCTAGAGTTAGGCAGCCATGAGCTTATTAGCCTAGCTAGCAACCAGCTAAAGACCATCAGTAATATCCGCGAAGCCTACAGCACGATAACTGCAAATAACCTAAACAAAGTATTTAAATTGATGACTGGCATTACAATATTAATGGGTATTTTTACAATGGTAACCGGTATTTATAGCATGAATATATTATTGCCCTACGGCCGTAACCCAAACGCATTTTGGATAGTTATTAGTATAACGGTAGTCTTAATTAGTACTGCCGCAATTTACTTTAAAAAGAACAAGTGGTTTTAAGCCATGATATTTGAGGCAATTTTACTAGGCATAATAGAAGGCTTAACTGAATTTTTACCTATTAGCAGTACA
>JAYUPU010000064.1:0-7198 GCA_043759925.1 bacterium
TTTTTAAGTGCCTGCAGGGCAATATCAAAAGTCTCGTAAAGCTTATTTTTAGGCACGCTACTTAGGTGTGCACCGCTACCAACAACCCCAACCACATCGTAACCAGTAAATGCAGTGTGGGATAAGCTGTTATAAAGTTCGTTTGTTATGGGGGTGCTACCAATAAGTAAAACGTGGTTTGTGCCTATATTGCGTGCAAACAAGCTACGCCTGGCTGCCCGCAAAACAGTGCGTGACAGCAATACCAACAGCATACTAATGATAAAGCCGTAAATTGGTACTAAACGCGCCGGAAAAATAACCCGGTCCAGTACGTATTCGCTACTTAACAAAAATAGCATGCCAATCACGCACCCTATAACAATGCGGGCGGCCTCGCTAAAACGGCTTTCATATACTTCGTTTTTATATAGGTTTAGCAGGGCAAAAATTAGCAACCAAAACGGCAACAAAAACAAAAATAAGTATAAATATGTTTCGGCCGGTACTTGTTCAATTAAGGGCCGGGTGTCTAGTTTAACCCTAATAATATAGGCTAGCGTAAACGCGGCTACCAGCGCCACAAAATCCCCGACTAGTAGTACAAAGCTATAAAGCAGTTGGGCGCTGTTTTTCATGTATGTAGACAGTATACCTGCTGGGTGCATATTAGTTAATGCCCAAGGCGCCAACAATGGTTACCAGGTGCCATACCTGTTACTATGTAGGTAAGCATGAGAAGTAAAGAAACGCTAAAGCATCGGCTAGTACAGTTTGCCGAATATATGATTGCTGGCGGTGCCTATTTTTGGGTAGGCTACGCAGCGTTTTTTGCGTTTGATAAGGGGCTTGGCTGGAGCCTGTTTGCAGCCACAATGGTAGCTAACCTTATTGGCTGGACTGTGAACTTTTTGTTGCAACGCTACTGGGTATTTAAAAACCCTAAGGCCAAAGGGCACATGGGCCAAACAACTTGGCGCTATATAATTATCACGTTAGTTAATTTTGGTTTAAACTACCTTATAATTTACAGTTTGCAGCAGGTAGGTATTTCGCCGTACATTGGCCAGTTTATATCTAGTGGTTTTTTTACAGTTTGGAACTACGTTTGGTACAAGTATTGGGTGTTCCCCGACCGCTACAAAAAACCTAAAACAGCACGCAGGGCACATAGGTAATGGCAACAATTAGGCCAACTAAAAAGCAAAAGTTATTATTAGAATATATTGAGTCGTTTATTGCCGAACATGGCTATAGCCCCAGCTACCGCGAGATTATGAATGGAGTTGGCTATACATCTGTGGCTACTGTGGCGCTGCATATTAACAACCTTGTGGCTCGTGGGCACTTAATAAAGCGTGATAATTCAGCCAGGTCACTAGAACCTACAAAAGCCGCTGTAGATCAATCTGCAACTAACGTTAAACCAGATGAATCGGCTTGGCTATTTAGTGTTGTCGAACAGAAACTAAAACAGTTAGCAGCAGAATATAACCCAACTAATGCCGACGAACTATACGTATTAATAGGTGCCGTAAAAGTACTTGGTTTTAATGACCAAGCAATTGCCTACATTACTACGCTAAAACATGTAGAGGCGGCAGCCCGTGCATAACAACAAAAAAGCCTTGCTAACCACGGAGCTTATAGTAAGCATTGTTACGCTTTGCATTGTTATAGCCGGAATTGTTGCAGAACTAAGCCGAAAACCCGCGCTTAGGCCATAAAATTGTATTAAACCCAGACATTCAAACAAAAACTATTTAAACTATGATTTCGCGCGAATAATAATTTTATATCCCAAAAAAATACCAGTAACAAATAGAACAATGCTAGCAAACGCAGCCAGTAAATTACTGCCAGCTAAAAGCAGTGTTGTATGGTCAAAAAGTGCAACATATGTAAGATCGTGAGCAAATTTAAATAATATATTAAATCCAAATATTACCCAGGCTGCCATTACTACTGTAAATACCATACTAAGCACAAACTGCATTAAGCCGTGTAGTATATATCCTGCTGTACTAAATTTATCTGGGTGTACATAAAATATGGCTAGTTTCCACTGTTGCCTAACTTCGTCTAGTGAATGAATCGAAATTGATAAAATGGCATGCATAACTAAACCAATAGTAGCCCACAATAAAAGGCTTACAACGCTAGTAGTAATGTTATAGCCATCAATCCAGCGCAAGAAAGTACTAAGATAACCACCAATAGTTGTAAATATATAATCTATCCCAAAGATACCAAGATCACTTAAGTATTTCCCAAATATATCCGATACTAACAAGGTATATAATGCCAACGACCATATTACAACGTACACTAAATCTGTAAAATCAATGTCAAATTTATTCATTCTTTAACACCGTTGCAATAATCACTTTTGGTTTGCCAAGTATATATATAAGCATAGAAACTTTTTTGTTTATTAACCATTATATTAAACATACTCTGCTTATGGTTATGTAGCAATATTTAATCGAAGTCAACTAGTAGGTATTTTATATTGTCTGTTGTCATTTAGCGCAAATGCATCTAAGCCGTCACGTTAAACCGTTCTTTGTTCGCCGTACTATTGCTATTCAATTTGGAGGAGCTATTGTTCTGGGGGACTAGTTTTTCTTCTAGAAGTTTAATCTTTAAAAAGTCTTTTTCAACCAAGTAAGTTTGGACTTTTTTATCCCACCCGGTAGCTACAAAAACCCCGACTATAATAAACAATATAGCAATACCTCGTTGGAACCATCCCCTTGGATTGCTCGCCCATTTTATTCGTTCTAATAATTTACGACCAAGTATGGCAATAGCCAAGAGTGCAGTTGCTACCCCTAGTACATAAAAAGTTAAATACATCATCCCTAGCAAGGTGCTCGAAGGCAGCACGGTAGCTATTACCCAAGCATAGGTGGGGCTACAACTACTGAAAATTGGGCCCAACGCCGCACCTATTAAAATTGCCGATAGTACACCGTTTTCTTGTTTGTATGCTTTGCCAAGTAGTCCTTGCGACCTGTGTTCAATTCCTAGCCTTCCAATCATTTGTGCCCATAAGTCGGGGAAGAGCATAAATAGCCCAAGTACAATCACTAAAAAACCTGAACCGATAGTCCAAACCCTAGGGTCGATGCCTATTAGCACGGTTGAAACCTTTAATAGCAGGGTAAACAGTGTTAAAGAAACAACCAAGCTAGCCGTAATTATGTAGGGCCGCCATTTGTCCTTTTTCTCTCCGCCCAGGCTACCGCCAAGAATAATTGGCAATAATGGAAGCACGCATGGTGCTAATGCGGTTAGTAGCCCAGCAGTATATGAAAGTATTGCCGTTAACAACATAGTTTGGTTTTTACCCCTAAGACCTTATGCCGCTAATGGCAGCATTTAATGAAGTTGCAGACCACTGTGCGGTTTCGTTGCCGTTATTATCGACCTGTACAAATGTGTATTGGGTTGTGACGCCGTATTTTTTGCGCAAGTCTATGGAACTATCGAAATCTGTTTTTATAATCGTTATCCCCGTAGGAATTTTAGTCATATCGGCATTAATTTCTTTTTCGATACCTCGGCAGATTGAGCACCAGCTAGCATGGAAAAAGTAAACTTTCTTTGAATCAGCATATTTACCAGGATTTTTGTTATAATCTACCAACTCTACATATGAACCTTGGTTGCTGTTGGCGACGTCTTTAACTGTAGGTTCGCCCTGTATAGCTACCTTATCTTGTTTTGTTGAGGCGATTGAATCATTTTTCATCAAGGCCTTGTCGTTCGGGCTGTTTGTATAAGCGAATATGCCTCCACCAACTAATAATAGCCCTATAATAATACTTATGATCACTAACACTTTTTTCTTCATGCTCGCATTATCTCACAAAAACAAAAACACCATGTTTCCATAGTGCTTATGCTACACTTGGGCATATAATCATGCAAAAACAAAAAATTATTTTTACTGCAATGATCACGATGTTTATAGTTGGTATTATTAATTCAACGAGCGCTCTGGTGGCATACAGTCTAGTGGTGCCACCAATACAAAGTGATCATCAATCGTTGCTATCTGGTGACAGTGATGAGGTTATTGTAGAGCTACCTACCCCACAACAAAGTACTACCGAAGCAGCTGGGGCTGATTCAAGCCGACAGACTACCAGTACGACGGTTACTGGCGAAAAGCTAGAATTTCGCGCACAGTCAAATAAACTTGAAGCTGGCAAAAAACCGCAACCCACAGCAATTGCCACCAATCTAGACGGTACAAAAACTTACAAGTGGTGTAGTGGCGTGAACCCTGATTTACCTGACGAAGTGTGTCAAGCGATCATCTCTATTGCTGCCAGTCCTGTAGAATCTAACCCTCACCTCAGTTCAAAAGCTAAAGAATCGCTATCGCTACTGCCAAAGAATAGCTCTATAACTATGGATGAAGGCAGTTGGAAATTTACAGGTACTAGTTCGGGTACTATGTTAATTACCACTTCGACAGCACAGTATGGTGATGTTAAGTTAAGAATATTTTTGGAAAAGCAACTAAACTTGTGGGTATTGACAGATGGCCAGCTCGCATAAAAACACTTTAAACATACATGATTTTATAAAATTCTGTTTACAGTATGTTTATGTTTCTGTATTTGTGGCAGTTTTATTGTTTGTGTATACCTACTGGGGTATTATTAAACTGCGCTATTTTTCTGATTTTTTTGCATCTGGCGAAGTATCTGCACAGTATCATGAACTATTTATTGTAGGCTTTGGAAATACCCTGAGTAGAAGCCTAGCAGCATTTACGCCATATGTAGCTATAGCCTTTTTGGCAAGCGGCGTAGCATACACTTTGTATAACGCATACAAAAATACGTTTCATGATATGCACGTTAGCTCTAATTACATTAACGCGGTTAAACAAAATCCAGCATATATAGCGCTACATTATACAGTTTTGTATTCTGCAGCTTTTGTTATACCTTTACTATTCTGGTGTTACTACCTTCTTAATTGGTTTCCAGCACTCGCTAAGTTTCCGCTACACTATATCCTAAATACAAACATATTAGTATTTGTAGCAATAGTTTTGCTTGTGCTTATAGCTATGATAATATTGACGCATATTGGTTTAGTAATAACTAGGCTGTCAATACGCTTGTTTAAAGTAAATTGAAGGAAATAAATAAAAATAATGAAAAAAATTCTACAATCTAAAAATCAGACTGGCTTTGCACATCCGATATTGCTAGTAGTACTACTGGTGACAGTCGTCGGCTTGGTAGGATATTCGGGTCAAAGGATTGCTACACAAAGAAGTAAAGAACAAGCCGCGGCAAGCCAGTCTAGAAAAAAGCCAATTATTATTACCTCAACTGCCGCTCAAGACGATTCAGTTGCAGTTGAGAAGGTAAGTATCAGTGGCGTTGGTAGTGCTGCTAAATCGCCCGTTGCTAAAACAAACCAGGGGGTTAGCCCCAGCCAAGTACCAGATACGAAGGTTGAAGTATTAAATAAATTTGACGTAACTAGTCCGGTGGGATCACTTAGCCAGCTAATATATGAAGTTAAGAGGAACAATTACAGCAGTGCTTTGTATTTTATTACCCCTAGATTAATGACTAGTGCCTATAGTGCAGTAAAAGCAAATAATATAAGCAATTTCACTTCTAGTTGTCAGTCGAATAGCGCTTGCACCACTTTACTTTCCACAGACTTCGAGATTGACACTAGTCACGTTACAGAAAAGACCTGTGATGTTCCAGCGGGCAGCTCGTTTGTTGATTGTAAAGAAATCAGCGTTAAGTTCGTAATAGAAAGTAATAAGATAATGACTGTCTATTATAAAACGGTTGGGTTTCAAGTATACGAAGCTTCAGCTAAGTTGTTGCGTGGCCAAGATTCACCAAACTGGGTACTCGATCAAGTTACAGTAAATGGCTTTACACTGTAACTTTTTAGCAAGTTATCCTGGTTGAATTATAAGGTTTCGTACTACATCAGCTGGTAGTAAGCTACTGCAATTTCTTCGAATGATAGCCTAGATATGTATTCACTGCGTTTTGCTAACTCGCCAACTAGCATAACAGCGTATACATGTTCGGTGTCAATTTCGGGCGAACACTAACCAGGAATAATACGAATTGCTTAATTATAAATTTGATTTCCATCCTGGTGCTATGCAGCTACTGTTAAACGTAAATTTGGCGCCTGTTTCTACGTGTGTTGCTGGCGTCATTACTGTTAAGCAAATCTCTGAAGTACTATACTCTTGAGCTTGTCTTATTGCTTCAGCTTTTTCTTCATCAGTTCCCGTATTTCTATTTAAAAATGTAAATAACAATGCAAATACAACTGTCGTTAATAATAAAGTAACAAATATTTTCTTTCTCATAAAAATATTATCTCACAAAAACACAAACACTATGTTTCCATAGTGTTTGTGGTTGGCTCCTAATCGTAACGGCTGTCAGAACCGCGATTATTGCATAGTTGACGAAAGAGGTACACTATAGTAGTTAATTACTATATAAATTTGGAGAGGTAAATGAAGAAACGAAATATTATTGTAGGCTCAGTTTTGTTAGGTTTTGTTATCTTTGGAGGAGTAGCCAGTTTTGGAGGAGTAGCCAGTGCCTCTGGAGGCAACCCATGGGACCGTGTCTGGGCAGCTATTCAGGGTCTCCAAAACCAAATTGCTAATATCGAGCTTATTCCTGGTCCGACCGGACCTCAAGGACTAAGTGGTCCAACAGGTCAGCAAGGCCTACAGGGAATTCAGGGTCCCATTGGCCCGCAGGGCACACCAGGTAGTGGCAGAATGAATACTTATACGGTGGTGAATTTTACTTCTGTTCCTCCCGGAGGGGGCCCTATTACACAAATAGTTGCTTTATGCCGAGCAGGTGATCAGGTGTTATCTGGCGGATTCGCTGGCGCTACCAATAGCGGTTTAGATATTCTGCAATCACGACCTGCGCTATCTTCAGAAGGGTGGCTCTTAGATGCACAGAATAATCAAGAAAATGGATTAATATCCTTTAATTTGACTGTCTACGCTTGGTGCAATGATCTAACCCCTTAGTCGTTGCTTTGCGTGCAGCCTGTGTTGAGCCGATTGGCTCCTAGGAGAGGATAGCGGACTTCGTCCTTTTCCGCTCAAACATGCTCGGAGCAAGCACCTGAGAGCTTGCTCTCTACACCGAACCTACGGTTCTCAATTCGCACCGAGGCT
>JAYUPU010000065.1:0-21762 GCA_043759925.1 bacterium
GTACTATCGTTTATTGGCTTTTTGCTTATTGGTTTTATTATGAGCGCTATCGTGCAAGATTCGTTTAATAACGTTGGCAGCAGTGCAGCCGCTACGCCGCCGCCAGCAAATGATCAAAGCAACCCTACAACACCTACTCCACCAGTAGTACAATAGTTGCATTTTAAGACACCGTTTAACTAAAACATAAGCGGTGTTTTTATTTTGTTAAAACTTAGGTAGTATTAGGGTAATGACAAAGCGCAAAAATGCACAAGGTTTTATAACCATGATAGTTATGATGGTTATAACTGTGGGCATAATAATCACCCTTGCGTACATGCGTGTTAAGAACGCTTCTCAATAGACAAATATCATAAAATATGATATAATCTAAGCAATAGCAGTAAACAAGGCTAACAATGGCAAAATTTCAAATTATTATCGGTCGAGCAGAAGAAATAGATATAGTCGGGACAGCCCTTGGTGTACCAGCACGTATCGATACTGGTGCTTTTAGGTCATCTATTCATGCAACAGATATAAAAGAGATTACCAAAGACGGCATAAAGCAGCTCCAATTCAGTATTTTGGGCCATACTTGTGCACCTGTGGCACGCAAAATTGTTGCGCCAGAATATAACGTTGTATCTGTTCGTAGTAGCAACGGCGAAGTTTCAGACCGCTTTGCAGTAACCCTTAAAGTAAAAATTGGGCCTAAAATATTTAATACCAGCTTTAGTTTATCTGATCGTAATCAAAACGTTTTTCCGATACTGGTTGGCCGCGAGGCATTAAATGGCCGGTTTATTGTAGATTCTAACAAGACATCTGTATCTAAAGCTAGCTTGGTCAAACAATTTGGCATTGTACTAGATACCCAAGAAGGCACAGAGGAATAGTAACCATGAAAATTGCTATTTTAAGTAACGGCCCGGGTAATTACAGCACTAAGCGACTTAAAGAAGAAGCACAGTTACGTGGCCATGATGTAAAAGTCATCAAATATAAAGAATGTTACGCTAGCATCGAACAAAATAAGCCTGTTGTAAGTTACCGCGGTGAAGAACTAGTAGGCTACGACGCTGTTATACCGCGTATTGCCAGCAGCATGACCCGCTACGGCACTGCCATAGTCAGGCAGTTTGAAATGCAGGGTGTATATACCCCTAGCAGTAGCATAGCCATCACTCGCTCACGCGATAAGCTACGTACATTGCAACTTTTGGCCAGGGCCGGGGTTGGTATACCTAAAACTGTTTTTACCCGTAATACAACAGATTTTGATGATCTTATAGACGAAGTTGGCGAGTTGCCAGTTATTATTAAGCTTGCTAGCGGTACACACGGTAACGGTGTTGTATTAGCCGAGACTAAAAAAGCAGCCAAAAGCGTATTACAAGCTTTCCATGTTATGGACGATGATGGCACCAACATTTTGTTGCAAGAATTTGTAAAAGAATCAGCCGGTGTGGATATCCGTGTTTTTATAGTTGGCGGTAAAGTTATTGCCAGCATGAAACGCCAAAGCTTGAATGATGATTTTAGAAGTAACCTACATCAAGGTGGCGCAGGCGAAGTAACAAAACTTAGCGACGACGAGCGCAAAACAGCTCTAAAGGCTGCTAAGGCTATGGGCCTAAGTATTTGCGGTGTAGATATTATGCGCAGCGACCGTGGGCCATTGGTACTAGAAGTAAATAGCAGCCCCGGTTTTGGTATAGAAAAAGTAACAGGCCGCGACGTAGCCGGCCCTATTCTTGATTACATAGAACAAAATGCCAAGCGCAGCCGCCGCCGAGACCGAGTTGGCGCGTAAACAACAAGCTTTGGTGGGGCGATTATTTAGATTACTAGCTATTATTTTGATCGTGCTTAGTAGCATACTAGCTGTACGTGTTCTTGAACTTGACGTTCCTAAATTTGGAAACACTGGTTGTAGTGACAGTAATATGTATGTAACCTATAAAAATGTTAATTTGACCCCCCAAAGTACACAAGCCTACCGCATAGAACTTGCAAAAACACCTAGCCAACTCGAGCTTGGTTTAACAGATAGGCCTTGCTACCCTAGCGATGGGGCATTATTATTTATGTTTCCTACAGACGACAAGTTTGGTATATGGATGAAAAATATGAAATTTAATATAGATACCATATGGCTAGATAGTAATAAAAAAATCGTACATATAGAACACAATATGGCGCCAGAATCGTACCCTAGGGTATTTTATCCCCAGGCTGATGCCCGTTATGTTTTAGAAATAAATGCAGGCCAAGCCAGCAGTGTACTAAAAGCAGATGTTGGTACACAGCTACATTGGTAAGCGCTTATGCTAACATATAGTTATGCAAGGCGACATTATTGCAGCCGTACTTTTGTTTATACCCATCTTACTGGTGCTTATTTTGCGTACTAACGCAGCGCTGATGTTTTTTGTTTTAGCTGGGTCTATTACGTTGCAAAATTATCTAGATAAAGATGTTGCAAGCTTTACAAGCACACTGCTAAACGCAAAAAACAGCAGCCTTGTGGCGCTGCTTTTGATAGTTATTCCATTTTTGGTTGCCGCTTTTGCGTTTAGGCACACGGTAGCAAAAAACGCATTGTTTTTGCACTTGCTGCTTGCTGTCGGTGTTGGCGGCACATTGCTAATAGTATTGCCATCTTATATATCGCTGGGCGTTGCAGGGGCTGTTGCCCAGGGTGTTGTTGGTACCAACATTTTACCGTTTACTAGCGTAATATTATCTGCAACCTTTTTAGCTAGCGTTGTAGTGCTATGGTTTAGCCACCCGCGGAGCGGACACCACAAAAAACACGGCCGCTAAGCAAGGCTAACAGCAACCGTATATGTACCAAGTTGTTGGTAGGGTGGTTTTTTTTGCTGGGCCATGTGCCTTAGCGCCATAAACAGGTTAGATACAAATGTTTGCCTGTGTTCACCTGTGCCCATGTAGTTAAGCTGATCAATGTTTAAAGTGATCTTGTTCAAGAGTGTAATTAATTCGGGTTGTCGCAGCTGCTCAATAAGTCTTTTTATGTCAGTGTTTTCTGGCAACCCAAGAATTTGCAACAGTTCGGTTACGAGCTCGTCAATTTGCTTAGATTTAAGGGTGTCTGGCTGTTTAGTATCATATGTTTCTATGTTGTTAATAATTTCCAAAATTGATTCTAGCTTTTTTTGTACTATTTGGGCTGTAGCCGGCAGAATATCTGCAGTGTATTCGCTAACAACCCGTTGCAGTTCTGCTTGTACGGCTTGTAGGGGTGGTAATTCTTGTGCAAGGTCGGGAATTATAGCAGGTGCTTCTACTAATGCCGCTTGTGGGGCCAGGGCATCAGGTAGTATTTTTTCTGCCTGAATTGCAGGCGGCTGGTATTGTTCGGGCTGCGGTGTAGCTGCAGGCATATCTAATATTATTTTCAACGCGGGTGCTTGTTCTGTGTGCTCTACAATACTTTGCTGCTTTTCTTCATAGGTCACAGGCTGAATAGCTTCTTGTTTAGGGGTTTGTGGTGTATCAACTAAAGTATCAAGTTTTGTTAGTACTGGCGTAGGTGTGGGCTTTGCATCTAGTGTAGGCAGCATGCTTAGCATGGTTGGCTTATT
This sequence comes from bacterium, assembly GCA_043759925.1. GTDB lineage: Bacteria > Patescibacteriota > Saccharimonadia > Saccharimonadales > SZUA-47 > RFTN01. The sequence goes on from JAYUPU010000065.1 coordinate 3,594, forward strand.
TGACTTGTTTGGCTTGGTAATAATTTGCGCTGTAGGTAATTTGATGGCTACTGCTTTTTGCAGCGTTATAGGGCGCTGCTTAACTGGTGGCAACTTTTGTTGCGGTACAGTATACTGCTTTGCTTGTTGTTTTACACGGTATTCGTGCGATTTATCTAAAAGTGCTGGTTGTTGTATGGGTGCTTGTTCTGCAACAACAGCCGTTTGCATATTTTGCTGTTGCACTAGGTACTGGTTAATTTGTGTATCAGGTGTAGTTTGGGCTTGCTGCTGAGGTTTTTGTACTTCTGGTTTAGGCGTAGTAGCTTCCTTTTTACTCGCTGCCATTAGTTCCCTAATGGTCGGGCCACGGTCTGGTGCTTGCTCAGCCTGTGCAAGACGTTGCACCAGCTCTACGCCCGCTGCACCCATACTTTTTAGGTATGGGCACTGGGTTAAATCATTCCCGTATCGCTCTACCAAACTACTTATATTACCAGTGTGTTCGGGTACGGCATTAAATTTTGCTGTATCTATAGATTGCTGAGCAACATCATGTTTGGTAGCATCATTTAGGGTCTGCGGTGCCTCAATCAACTGCATAGCTAGCGCATCTTGACGCTGTAGTTCGTTTATATCTATATTATCCCGCCCGTTATCCATATTATGTTGCCGTAGTACCCATTGCTTCAGCCTGTTGCTGGTCAAGTTTGGCTATCACCATGCCGCGGATTTCATCGGGGGTCATATCAATTAGATAGTTACCGCAGCGTCCTAGCCCGTAGTACACGGTGCCAGATTGCCCCATCATGTTTAGGTTAGATTCGGCTACGTCCTGTAGGCCGCAGGCTACAATAAAAAAATCTGCAGTTTCAACTTGTTCGGGGGTCAGTTCCAACCGCGCAGGCTCATGTTCCATAGCTACATTATACGCGTTTTATGTGCGTAAACGTCTAAAAAACATTAGCGCTTAAATTTTGTAAAAATAGCAGTTGTTTTCGTGACGGATTAGGGTTAGGTTTGGTATTGTAAACATATAGCTAATAACAGTGGTGCCGGGTTTCATTTCGGCTTTTAGTTTTGTGCCTAGGCGTCCCATAAACTTTGGTATTAAAAATACAAAAGTAACATCGGCGTCAGCGAATGATTTGGTCCAGCCATTACCTAGCCTTACGCTAATATTTTTGTATCGGTGGCAAAGCAGCTGGGCTAATTTGCAAATAAACGGGTTAATTTCGTAGCCGATAACAGTTACGTCGTATTGTGCGGCTTTGCGCAAAAACCTACCGTCGCCACAGCCAAATTCGTACACTTTGGTGTCTGGTTTTAGGTTAAGCGATCGTAATATTTTTGTAGTGTCTTTGCTGAATGCTGGCACCCAAGTTGCGCCCAACAGCCCTGCAATTGCAAAGGCTAGCGACACAACAAGCAGTGTAGCCATGGCTAAAGTAAATAAAGTATCCACTAGCGTTAATAGTAGCAGACTAGTTAGTAATTAAAGATTTTGGGCGGCTAATATTTTTGCCTGAATTTGCCCGAGTTTTTCGTCGTCCATCTTAGGGCCTTCAGCAGTAGTGATATAGCCGGGGTAGTGTTCGTTAAAAACAGTATGGTCGCTCCATACATCGGTTTGGCCGGCTAGTTGGCCGTGCAGGGGTATAAGCTTTGCGTGCACATAGGCAACCCCGGTGCCCTCATATACTAGTGCTACACGTACAACGCCAAGTGCTTTTTCTAAAATTTTGGCAACTTTTTTGGCAGCTAGCATTAGGTCACTGTATTGCTGGTCGTTAAGTCCAAATACGTAATCACCAAGGTTGGTTTTTGGAATCACAACTGTAAAACCCGGCGTGTTAGGGAAGGGAGTTAAAAATGCTATATGGCCGCTGTCTTCGTATACTTTATAGCTTGGTATTTGGCCGCTAACGATTTTATCAAAAATTGTATCACTCATACTTATGATTATAGCAAAGCAAAAATGCTTGCAGTAAGCAACTTGTTATGACTGCACGTAATTAATGGCTTATCAGACTCGCCGGCATGCTTCGACAATTATCAGAGTCTCACAGAAATTTAGCTAAAATAATGGTCCTATCTTTAAGATAGGAGCATTATTTTGGAGGGCACATTGTGAAGTTATTGCAACTGCAATAGTAGCAAACTTGCCTCTGTTTATAGCAGCATTAGTTGCTTAATTGTACTTGATTTTACTTCATCGCTTGTCATGGACTTATCATATGAAGGTATTAATCGCACTTAAATCTCCACTAGCTCATGCTCTACACGCTTTAACATCACAGCGTTCACAGCAACGAATATGGAGGATAGCGACATCAGTAAAGCCGCTATTTCTGGCCTGAGGGATATATTGTATGCCGGATAGAGCACACCCGCTGCTATTGGGATAGCCGCTAGATTGTAGACACTAGCCCAAGCAAGGTTTTGCTTCATTTTTCGTACTGTGGCTTTACTTAATCTAATTGCCCGCAGAACATCAGCTGGATCGGACTTCATTAATACTACTTTGGCAGTTTCTATTGCAACGTCAGTGCCAGCGCCAATGGCTATGCCGATATCAGCTTGTGCCAATGCAGGGGCATCGTTTACACCATCTCCTACCATGGCTGTAAATTTCCCTTCTGACTGTAATTTCTTAACATAGCTAGCCTTATCTTCCGGTAATACTTCGGCAAAAACTCGTTCAATTCCAAGCTGCTTAGCAACTGCGTCAGCCGTTTTTTGGTTGTCGCCGGTTATCATGGCCACTTCCAAGCCCATTTTCTTCATGGCTGCAACAGCTTGTTTGGCCGTTTCCTTTGGTGGATCCGAGGCAGCTAATACGCCAGCAACCTTGCCATCAACGCTAGCAATCATTAATGTTTTACCATCGTTCAATAAGGAGTCTATCTCTTTCTGCATTATGGATAAGTCGACCTTTCGGTTTTTCATAAGTCTTGCGGTACCTACGAGTACCTTTTTGCCGTCTATCTGTGCTTCCACGCCATGACCGCTTAGGTTAGCGAAGCCTGTGGCCTTTGAAACTTTCACTTTACTGCGCAAGGCTTCATCAAGCACTGATTGTGCAAGAGGGTGACTTGAACCAGATTCAGCAGAGGCAACATACCTAACAAGACCAAGTTTTGTCGTGCCCTTAGCGGCAATAACATCAGTAATTACCGGTTTACCGGCTGTCAGTGTACCTGTTTTATCTAATACAACTACTTGAATCTTTGATACCTGCTCAAGCGTTGCTGCATCTTTGATTAGAATATTATGTTTAGCACCCAGTCCAGTCCCCACAGCCACGGCTGTAGGAGTAGCAAGGCCAAGCGCATCAGGACAAGCGATTACTACAGCCGAAATAGCAAATGTAAGTGCAAACAACCAGCCATTATCTGAAAAAAGCGACCATGCACCGAACGTCAGCAGTCCGGTGGATACGGCTAATATGACTAAATATCCAGCAAATTTGTCAGCTATACGTTGCCCGGGTGCTTTAGAATTCTGAGCCGTTTCAACCATTTTTACTATTTGGGCTAGTGCGGTGTCTGAGCCCACTTTGGTAGCCCTGAACCTCACCGTACCAGACTGATTAATGGATCCACCAATAACAGAATCACCGACCGTCTTACTAACTGGCAACGATTCACCCGTGACTAATGCTTCGTCTATAGCGGTCTCGCCCTCGGTAATCTCGCCATCAACTGGTACTTTGTCGCCTGGCTTTAAGACGACTACATCACCCAACTTTACTTCGCTTGTTGGAATCAAAATTTCTTTGCCTGCTCGGATCACTCGTGCCTTGGGCGGTACCAGGTCAAATAGAGCCTGCAGAGCATTTGTGGTGCCACGCCGAGACTTCATCTCTATCCAGTGCCCAAAGAGCACAAAAGTAATAAGCAGGGCGGCCGCTTCATAATATGACTCTTCGCTGCCCAATATTGTTAATAAAATACTTGCAAAGTAGGCCGCTGAAATACCAACAGCAATCAAAACAGCCATATTTAACACTTTGTCTTTTAAAGCAAAGTACGATGAGTAAAGGAATATCCACCCGCCGTAAAAGAATACAGGCGTAGTAAGTAGTAACATAATCCAAGTAGTCGGAATTGGCTGAGGCAGATGAACGTTGAATATCTTTTCGCCAAGTGGCGAGTAAAGAATTATCGGGATAGAGAGGATCAGGGAAAAGAAAAACTTTCTTCGAATGTCGATTTCCATCATCTTAGCCATTTCGCGACCAGCTAGACCCGTATGATCCATGCCCATGGTCATCGTCATGCTCATTTTGAACTTTTCCCAGGAGCTCATTTTCCCCTCCATCATATTGTGGTCATGGCTGGTATGTTCATCTCGCATTATGCTTCCCCTTTGAACCTGGCCTCAACTCGATCTTTATTAACGCCGTTTATGACATTGGTGAACCCAAGCTTAGCCAGAATGTTTTTTGCCACGGCTGAACGGCTTCCAGATCGGCAATAAAGTATAATTTCAACATTTTTTGGCACATCAATTAACTGCTTTGGACCTGATAATAATTCATCTGGTGGCACGTTTACAGCACCGCTAACGTGTCCTGCAGCATATTCTTCTGGTTCGCGTACATCAATAATTATTCTGTCCATGGCTTGTTTTTATTTAATATCCTTTTTGATCTCTTCAAATTCAATTTTAGTAATCTCGCCTTTAGCGTCCCATCATATTCATCATGTAACTTGAGCCAGTTGATGAATTTTCGTAGCCCCACTGCTGTTGCCAAATCATCATGTCGTTAATTTCTTTAGTCTGGGCGGCAATAATATCTTTGGCTAGCTTTTTCATTTCCGGTCGAGCAGTGCCAGCATTGAGCATGTTAGCCATCGTAACGGCCATTTGGTGGTGGTCAATCATCTGTGCCAGGAAGGCTTTGTCAAAGTCATTCGCAGCGCTAAGGCTATCAGTACTGGCTTGGCTATTCATCATTTGACCCCTCCATATATTGCCAGAAGTGACTGTCGGCACATCAGTTCCGTACCAGTCTTTGTACCACTGCTTCATGCTACTGATCTCATCGGTTTGGCTGGTTTTGATATTGTCGGCCAGGGATTTTATTTCAGGACGGGTTGACTTCTGCTGGGCTAATTTGGCCATTGCTATAGCACTTTCGTGATGGGGAATCATCTGCTCTATGAAGTTACGATCAATGCCTCCGCTCATCAGGCGACTATTGTTCATACCCATCATACCCATCATACCCACCTGGTTATTGTTTACAGCGTAGTTTGCGGTGAATCCCATGAGCACAACGCCAGTTAGTAGTCCAATTATTCCGTATAATATTGATTCTTTTTGCATATTAAACCCTCCAGTTAAATTGCATTACTACTACTTGCCACGTACATGAGTTAACTCATATAGGGTAAGCAACTCTTTAATTACACCGTCTTGTTTTTTTTCTTCACGCGACGAATAATTGTCTTTGATATGTGTTTTTAGATGATTCTCTAGAATTAGCTTGTTTAGAGACCCCAGTGACTTCTGAATAGCGAGTGACTGAGTGATTATGTCTACGCAATACTCTTCTTTTTCGATCATTTTCTCTAGACCTTTCAATTGGCCTTGTAAGATTTTGCTTCGGTGTAGTGCTCTTCGTTTAATTTCAACTATCATACTAATACAATATACCCCTATAGGGTATTGTGTCAAACAAGTGTATAATTAGACTACAGGCATATAAATCACTTAAGATTCTGGAGCAAATCTCATGAAAGATACGCATACTAAAAGAATCACAGAAGAACTTATTGCAGTAGGCGTTACACGTCATGGGTTAGCTAAGTCTGAAAGTCGACTGTTGCCACGCATCATGCACGATGACGAACATATCGGTGGAGTTATTTATGGCCAAATCGGCGGTGGAGTGTCTGCCATGCTTATAGCTACTGACCACCGTGTGGTTTTTCTTGATAAGCAGCTGTTATTTACAACTACAGATGAATTAACCTACGACGTAGTCTCTGGTGTAAGAAGTAGCACAGCAGGACCATTTACTTCTGTTGTGTTACATACACGCATTACAGATTACACATTTCGATATGTAAACTCCAACTGCGCCAAAATATTTATAAAGTACATCGAGAGCAAGCGTTTAGAAAAAGGCACATACAACCAAGCCAGCGGACGGCACGAGGAAGAGGCTCCAGTACCTACATTTCAAAATATTAGTGATGTAAAAGCTGCGAAGTTCCTCAAAGAACACGATCTAGCTGTCCTGTCGACGGTAGACAGGACCGGCAATGTTCACGGAGCCGTTGTTTACTATTTAGTAGACCAAAATAACCTAATATATATTCTGACCAAGTCGGACACTGGAAAGGGTAGGAACGTTTACGCTCATAGTCAGGTCGCCATGACCATAAATGAGCCCGGTACACTTAAAACTCTTCAAATCCAGGGCACAGCAGAAGTAGAAACTGACCAAAAAGTAAAAGATAGCGTTTTTGAGCGTATGGTTAAACCTCGCACCTACAAGGACGAAACGAGTTTGCCTCCTGTTACTAAACTGCAAGAAGGCTCCTTCGTGATTATTAGAATTAGTGCGTCATTTATGAGTTACCATGATTACTCAAAAGACTGATATTGATTTACAATCTCTTGGTGTACTATTGAATTAGTATAATGTTCGTTGAAGATAATTAATCTTTACCACTAATCTTTAGTGATAAGATAAGCCCATGAGTAGCGCTAATCCCAACTTTAAATCAACTGCATATAAATTTTTAAGTACACACCGGGCAGCCACACTAGCGACAGTGAATGCCAAAAGCAAACCAGATGCAGCAACAGTGTTCTATATTGTAGACAAAGATTTGACCATTTACTTTATGACCAGAATTGAAAGCCGAAAGTTTAATAATCTTGAAAAGCAAACCATTGTATCAATGGTAATTACTGATGTAGAAACGATGGAAACCATACAACTCACCGGCGCCGCAGCGCGAGTAGAAAATTTTAAGGAAGAAAGCGAAGCTTTAACAAAACTTTGGACAGCAGATTGTAGAAATCCCAACTGGCCAGGCCCGGCAGTTAAGCTTTTTGAAGCAGGACATTCGGTGCAACTAGTGGTAGTAAAAGTAGTGCCTCAAGAAATGACCTATGCTGTTTTTGAAAGACAAGGTAAAGGTAAATATGGATCTTTTTTCAAAAAGGTTATTTAAACATAGGATAATTACTAGTGTTCTAAAATATTCAAATATTTTTCATGGAAAGCAGTTGAAAGAATGTTCTTAGGCATAACCGAAGTGGAGGGAAGTAGGTATCGCTATTGCACTAAATTAGCAGCTTACCACGGACACTTAACTAACGCTGAGTCTGGGATAATTTCCTGACTTCCCCAAACAAAAGCGTGTTTGCTCCAGTAAGTAATACTTTCTGCTGTTGCATTACTCATTTGTGGGAACATAGGACTTTCATATTCTCCAATCCAAACGCTGGATAATTCGTAAATTTCCTCACCACTCTTTATTAGATAAATCGATATCATTGAACTTGGCTGAGATGACTGAGATTTTGTAAATGGAACATAGCCTTGATCCTCACGATTTTTGCGAATCGCATAGATGATATCATCCTTGTATTCAACTTCAACAACATCACTGTTGCCAATAATTCTATCCATATCAAAATCTTGGGCTATTAAGTTATCCTCTAGCGTAAAACTAGAAATTAGCTCCTCCGCAACAGCTCTTAACGTAGGGTTATCATTGAAATGAGTTGCTGTATGCGAATTTATGGGGTCAAATATAATACTTTTACCGTTTGCAGATACACAAAGTAATTCTTTCTTAGACATATATTAACTATATCAAATAAAAAACTCCTCAATCTGAGGAGTTTAATCGTTAGCGTAGTGGAGGGTCCAGTGAGACTCGAACTCACGACACCCTGCTTAAAAGGCAGGTGCTCTAACCGACTGAGCTATGGACCCTTATAATGTGTAAACCCCTTAAAAAATGTAGGGATGTACTATAAGTAACAGGGGTTATTATCTGTTATTTTGTTGTAAAAGTCAAGATACAACTGCAGCTTGCACGGGCACTGCTGTTTTGGCATCTGCTAGCTTATTAAAGTAATCCTGGATTATTAAAATATCTATACCGTCGGGCACTGCTAAAAGCACAATAAGTGATAGCGCAAAACTAAGTTTTTCGTTTGTGACTATTTCTACTGCCTTGCTGTAGCGCCATAGCCAAAGCGCAATAATTAGAAAACTTGCAAAAAGAATCCCGTAAAAAACTAACAAAGCCACTGGGTTCGAACCCCTGTAAGAGTCTGTAGATACAACTAGCAAGCCAATGCCAAATACATAACCAAAAAATGGTATGGCAAAAATCCACGGAGTAGGAATATCGACATTGGCGATAGATTTCATTTCGGCGCGGGTTTTAATAAACCAATAAAGCCTGTAAATACCAATTGTCACTATGGTCAGAAGTAACATTTTACCAATACTGCGTTTTTTCATTTTATTCCTTTTAGCGTTAGCAATTTTTTATAAGCTAAGCCTAGCATACAATCAGGGCACGATGCATGCAACTTTATATAACCGAACTACCAAAATTACGCTGTTATGTGTTGGTTTGCTGGCGGGTGTTGCCAGTGCGTATTTTGTTAGGCCTACAGCAGTGCTAATTATTGCTATGGTCTGCGTTGGTTTTTTAGCGATTTATTTAAACCTAAAGCTAGCGGTAGTAGTAATAATTGGGCTTACATTGGGCCTGCTGCGTGGGGCGGCCTTTAATAACCAAATTAAGCCACTGTACGACGTTATAGGGCAAAAAGTTACTATAATGGCGCACGTTGATACGCCTAGTACGTATGACGACAAAAGGACTTTGGTTTTTGATGTTACGAAAGTGAAGTTACTACAACCGTACCAAGCAGATTTGCCCATAAAAATGCAAATTAGTGGTTACGGCGAAAATACAATTTTACGCGGCGATATTATAACCGCCACAGGCAAAATATATAAAAAGCGGGGAAGTAAGCAGGCCGGCATATCTTTTGCCCAGTTAGATGTAGTGTCCCATGATAATTCGCCTTTGCAGCACGTGCGAAGATCTTTTTTAGCAGGTATGACAACTGCTATGCCGGAACCACATGATCAGTTTGCAATTGGCCTGCTAATAGGCCAAAAAAGTGACCTGCCACAATATGTCATAAATACTCTGCAAATTGTGGGCTTAAGCCATATTATTGCTGTGTCGGGTTATAACTTAACCATTTTGGCTGATGTTTCAAAGCGGCGGCTGGGAAAGGGGTCTAAGCTGCGCGGCACTTTGCTAAGTACGGCGTTGGTTTTAATGTTTGTTGCTATGGTTGGCGCAAGTGCATCTATCCAGCGTGCGGCCTTTGTGTCTCTGTTGGCAATTGCTGCCGCGCATTACGGCCGTAGTATAAAACCACTGTTACTTATTAGTTTTGCAGCCGCCACTACCGTAATGCTTAACCCGTTAAGTATATGGTCTGATGTGGGATGGTATTTATCCTTTTTAGCCTTTTTTGGTGTGTTGGTCATTTCCCCGCTGGTTCAAAAAAGATTATATGGTTCCAAAGAACCATCACTGCTAATAAAACTATGTATAGAAACTAGTAGTGCTCAAATAATGACACTACCTATATTGCTACTGCTATTTAACCAACTTTCTGTGGTGTCACTGGTTGCAAATATTTTAGTTGTACCGCTAGTGCCGCTGGCTATGCTTGGTAGTTTTGTTGCGGGGCTAGTTGGTATGGTTGCGCCCTTTGCTGCCCCAATTATTGCCCTTCCCGCTACCTGGCTTTTAACCTATATGATGGATGTATCGTCCCTACTATCACGCATCCCCCATGCTAATGTTAAAACTAGTATATCGCTACCAGTAACATTAGCTATATATGCCAGCATTGTTGCCCTGCTGTTAGTGATGCAACGTACTGTTCGTGGTAAAATGAAGGTAACTAACAGGGATAATTATGTCGGGACATAGTAAATGGTCAACAATTAAGCGCCAAAAAGGGGCAAAAGATGCCGCCCGTGGTGCTGTATTTACAAAACTAGGTAACTTGATTGCCGTTGCAGCCCGTAGTGGCCCCGACCCAGACACGAACTTTGCCCTGCGGCTGGCTATAGATAAAGCCAAAGCTGCAAACATGCCCCTGGCAAATATTGAGCGTGCAATAAAACGCGTTAGCGATAAATCTGCCGCACAAGTAACAGAAGTTATGTACGAGGGCTATGCCAGTGGCGGGGTAGCAATTTTGGTAGAGTGTGCAACAGACAACCTTAACCGCACGTATCCAGAAGTAAAATTAGCTTTTAGCAAACACGGCGGCGCCATTGCTGAAAAGGGAAGTGTAGCTTTTCAGTTTAAGCATGTTGGTTATATTCGTGTGCAGGGAAGTAGCGAAGATATTTTGATGCAGGTATTAGATGCTGGTGCCGACGATGCAAGTGAAGAAGACGGTGACACATTAGTGTATACCGACCCTAAACAATTGGCCGCTGTGCGTGATGCGCTGGTAGTAGCCGGCCTAACAATTACAGAAGCAGAACTTACATACGAGCCAAATACGACAGTTGAAATTACGGACGAAAAAACCGAAGGCAAAGTGATCCGCGTACTAGAAGCTTTAGAAGATTTAGACGACGTTGTGGCCACCCACACAAACCTAGCATGAAGTGGCTCAAAATTTTTGCGGTTAGTGTAATTTTAGGAGCGAGTAGCTTGTTTTTTGTTAGCCAACTCGATAAAAATTATCCTGTAGACGTGGCGAACTTAGAACATTGTTTTGATAGTAGTGGCCAAAAACTTCCATCGGCAAATTATTATATTGTAAAGAGCGGGTTTCCATTTCATTCGTATGAAATAAAGCCAATAGTACACGAGACAGATTGTCAAAATAGTACTGTACGTGATGCCAATATAGAAATGTACGGTCCTTATGGGGCAGATCTTAACTTTATACTTTATACGACTATAAGTTTTCTTCTTCTGGGCCTATTTAGCACTCAATTCCCAAAAATAAAGCGAAAGCAAGAATGAAAATACTAGGCATTGACCCAGGCACGGGCATTATTGGTTTTGGCTGTATACAAACTGGTAAGCTGTAAATATGAAGCTTTTTTTATCATCTGAAAATCTTGGCAAATACCCCGATATTTTTATTAAAATGGTGGGTCTAAGCAAGTCAGTTTTATATATTGGTAACGCCGGAGATTATAAAGCTGGTATTGACCACAAAGCAAAAATTGCCGAACATAAGCAGCAGTTTGAAGGCCTAGGGTTAAAATTTACTGAACTAGATTTACGGCAGTACTTTGATAAAAAAATCCCACCAACTATACTAGATGACTATGGAATGGTTTGGTGTAGTGGCGGTAATACATTTTTATTGCGCGCAGCTTTTTTGCAAAGTGGTTTAGATAAGATACTTACAGATAAAGTAGGGCAGAATGCAATAGCTTATGGTGGGTCTAGTGCAGGAGCTTTGTTGGCTGGCCCAACACTAAAAGGCGCGCAGCACGGCGATGACCCACACGCTGTGTTAGATACATATGGTTTTGATATTGAATGGACTGGCCTTGAACTGGTTAATGTGGTGTGTGTGCCGCACTGCGAATCTGACTGGTTTGGTGAATCTGCCCAAAAAATGATTGTCGAGCTAAATAAAAGCGACACCCCTTATGTAGCACTCAAAGACGGCCAGGTTTATTTGGTTGACGGCGATAACGGGCAGCTTTTAGTATGAAAATACTTGGAATTGACCCAGGCACAGGCATTATTGGTTTTGGCTGTATACAAACCGGTAGGCGCACGCCTGTACTTATAGACGCTGGCGTTATACGCACGACTATTGGCGACGATACCGCCAGCAGGTTAGTAGAACTATATGATGCCCTGGCAGAACTTATTGCAGATTGTAAGCCCGATGTGGCCGCTGTAGAAAAGCTGTTTTTTGCCCAAAACGTTACCACAGCTATGGCCGTTAGCCAGGCTAGGGGAGTAATTTTGCTGGTACTGCAGCAATCTGGTGTGCAGATTTTTGAGTACACTCCGCTGCAAATAAAAATGGCCATAACTGGGTACGGTAAGGCAAAAAAGCAAGATGTGCAAGAGATGGTACGCCTGCAGCTAGGACTTACCGAGGTACCAAAGCCCGATGACTGCGCCGATGCTATTGCCGCAGCCCTGACACACGCCAGTAGCGTAGTGTACAATAAAACCAGATGATAGCAAAAATAACAGGTGTTGCAAGCGACCACGAGGGCCCAATGACGGTTATTGATTGCAATGGCGTTGGTTACGGTGTGCGCGTACTACTAGACGAACAAGCCACTATGCGCCTGGGTGAAAAAGCTAGCCTGTATATTTATGAACACATCAAAGAAGATACGCACGACCTATACGGCTTTGTTACAAAATCACGCAAAGACCTTTTTGAAAGACTTTTAAGTGTTAACGGCGTTGGCCCAAAAGCTGCACTTGCCATTGCCAACCTTGGCAACGAAGGGCAGGTACGTGCAGCCATTGCTGCCGGCGATACAAAATACATTAGCAGCGCTAGTGGTGTAGGCAAAAAAGTTGCCGAACGTGTTGTGGTGGACCTTAAAAACAAAGTAGGTTTAAGTACCTCAGACGACGCAACATCGTTTTTGCAAGAATCTAGCCTTGCAGATAGTGACGAAGCCCTACAAGCACTTGTTGGGTTAGGCTATGCCAGAGAAGACGCAGTAAGCGTGCTTGCCAAAATTGACCCTTCCCTACCCATTGCCATCCGCATTAAACTAGCACTAAAAAGGTAGACCAGCATGGCCATAGAACGAATACTTAACACGCAAAGTATCGAGGATGATAATAACGAAGAGCTATTAGATTTAAGCCTGCGCCCTAAAACATTTGCAGACTACATTGGCCAAGAGCGCATAAAGACTAATTTAAAACTAAGCATAGCTGCCGCCAAAGGCCGCGGCGAACCTATGGACCACGTGTTGCTATTTGGCCCACCAGGGCTTGGTAAAACAACTTTGGCTAGTGTTATAGCAAACGAAATGGGTGCGCAAATACGCGTTACCAGTGGCCCAACTATTGACCGTGCAGCCGACCTAGCTAGCTTGCTAACCAACCTGCAAGACGGCGACATATTGTTTATAGACGAAATCCACCGACTTAACCGCAGCGTCGAAGAAGTTTTGTATAGCGCCATGGAAGATTACGCGATTGATATTATGCTAGGCAAAGGCCCAACTGCTAAAAGCCTACGCCTAGACCTTCCCAAGTTTACCTTAATTGGGGCCACTACACGCACAGGCGCACTTGCCGCCCCGCTACGCGACCGTTTTGGCCATATACACCGCCTTGAATTTTATGCACCAACCGAGATAGCCCAGGTTATCGAACGTTCTGCTGGCATACTAGGTACTAAAATTAATAAAGAAGCAGCTATTAAGCTATCTACCCGCGCCCGTCTTACGCCCCGCATTGCAAACCGCTTGCTAAAGCGCGTACGCGACTACGCCGATGTGAACGGCGACGGAATTATAGATAACCCTACAGCCGATAATGCGCTGTTACTATTAGAAATTGACGAAATGGGCTTAGATACAGCAGATAGGCTGCTGCTAAACACTATCATAGATAATCACCAGGGTGGGCCAGTAGGCCTCAACACCTTAGCGGCTATATTAGGTGACGAGGCGACTACTATCGAGGATTATTACGAGCCATATTTAATGCAGATTGGCCTAATAGAACGCACGCCCCGTGGCCGCAAGGTTACCCCAAAAGCCTATACTCATCTAAAAAAACAACCAGGCAGTAAACCGTCGCAGCAAAAATTAGTGTAACTGTTATAATTTAGATAATGAAACAGCTAACCCGTATAGATATGGAACGCGTAGACGACGACGAAATATTGTTAGGTACAATATACAAGCATTTATACGGAATAATTATTGTGTATTTGCAAGCTGCAATAGGGCTTGTTTTATCATTAGGGCTAGCATTCTTTTTACTACCGTCTGTATTTAACGACAGCAGTACGGCGTATAGTGTGGCAACTACATTTGGTATATTTGCCACAGTTTTTAGCTTTACTATTCTTATAGTGGGCACAATTATTTACCGCCAAAGCCACCTTGTTATTACAGATAAAAACATTACCCAAGTTATACAAAGCGGTTTATTTAAACGCAAAGTATCACAGCTAACCATGGCAAGTGTAGAAGATGTGACAAGTGAACAAAACGGCATATTCTCATCTTTATTTGATTTTGGCGTTTTAAAAATAGAGACTGCGGGCGAGCAGGCTAATTTCCATTTTAATTACTGCCCTAAACCTAGTTACTATGCAAAAATTATTTTAGAAGCACGCGAAACCTATATATCTCAAGATTATCCGTACGCTAGCGCCGCGCACGGTAAATAAAAAGACTAAAAAGCTCTATTCGCTAAATGGGTTACTGCGGTTAGGCGCAAGCTGTGGGTTAACAGTTATATCAGTATCTGCCAGTGCATCTTGTAATTTGTTTACTAGTTTTGTGTCGACATTACTAATAACTGTACTACCTGTTACTTCAGCGTAATGTGATTCGCTGCGCGATGGGTTAAGGTAAGCACGCGAACGTAGTAGCGAAAACCCAATAGCTGCCCCTGCAAAAACAAACAGTATAAAAACACCGTGGCCAGCCAACCTAGACTGCGCATTATTTAAAGTATGCTTAAACTGATCTTTTAGTGATACTTTTGGCTTTTTAGCTGCTTTATTCTTTTTCATAGTTTATTAAGGTTGCACGAAGGTCTTTAATGATAATGAAAGGCTTGTTATGTTACCAGCGCGTGATTTATCGGGGCTAATTTGCACTTGGTCTGCTTGTATAATACGCTTATTCTTTTCGATCTCGGCAAATAGTTTTAACATTGTAGTGTAGCTAATGTCTTTAATTTGTATGCTAAACGGATACACAAAAACGCCCTGTATGTCTTTTGACGCCGATGTGCCAGACAACGAACTAGGCGAGCCGGTGCCACTAAATGAAATGGTAGTAATTTGGCTAGTAGGAATGCCCGCCTCTTTGGTGGCGGTGTATATAATGTCGGCTATCAAGTTTTCTTGCTTTTTTTGCTGAGGTAAGAGGGAATTAATGATTTCGTTTAGCTTAGACACATCTTGTACGCTATTTTTTGATTTATTTAGCCTATCTATTTTATCTGTTTGGGCATCGCGTTCGGCAATAAGGTTAGATACATTAAGCGACTTTGTTTTAAGCTGTTTGTCGGCCCACAAAAAACCGCCAATCGATACAAATACAGCAACAAATAAACAGGCAATTAGGACTTTGTAAAATCTTTGAGCACTCATTATTTTGGAACCACCACAGCCTTAGCAGCTGTGCTTCCTTTAAAACTTGCAACCAACGTAGCACCATAACCATAGTGTTTTTGGCCTGGCTTAGCAGTGCCACTACCCTTAGAAATAATTGCCCCAATGTCTACAGCGTCGAACAAGTCTGACTTGATAAGGTTTTGTGCAAATATTCCAGCTAAATTAGGATCTTCCATGTCTATATCTAGTTGCAGTGGGCTAGCTTTGCCGCCAGTTAGCGTTAGGGCATTTAGCACAACGCCGTTAGGTAGCAGTGCACCAATTTGTGGTACCAAAAGTGAAAATTTAACTTCGCCAGAGTATAGTTTGTCGATAGTTTTTAGTTGAGTAGAAATTTTTTCTACCTGTTGCTGAGAAGATTCAAGCGCTTTTACTTCAGTATCCCGTTGTGACATTTCGTTTTTTAGCCTATTTTCGTCGCCATTTACATAGCGCATATTAGAAAGCGATACAGACGTGGTTATGAAACCAATTATTAGTATGCTAATACTGTAGCCAATAAGCCGGCGGTTTTTGCGGCCGTATGAACGTTCTTTTTTAGTGTCGTGGGGTAATAGGTTAATCATACTGATAGATCCCCAATAGTAACTAGCCCTAGGCCACCTGCAGTGGTGTACAGCGTTGTTTCTAGCTCGTGCGGCGGCTGTAACTTGCCAAACGACAAATTGTTCCACGGCGCACACAAGCGTGCCGGTATGCGTGATTTATCTGTAATATAACTACTTAGGCCAGGCAAGTTAGCGCCGCCGCCTAAAACAATAATTTGGCCAATGGCTTTTTTACCCTCGTTACGTTCGCTGAAGTAGCGTATTACCTTGCGGATCTCATTAGTTAACTTGCTAAGTTCTGGCTCTACGGCCTCTAGTATTGCAGCCTGCTTTTTAGATACTTCTATACCGTATCTAGTTTTAATGCTGTGGGCTTGTTGTTCTGTTACGCCAAGCTTTTTACCAATTAGTTGGGTAATCGCGTCGCCGCTACAATCTACAGTACTGGTTACCCTAATAGTGGTACCATCGTAAATACTAAGGTCACAGGCGGTGGATCCAAAATCTACAATAAGTGTGGTAACATCGTGGGCCTCGGCGTGGGTAACCATTCGTGTAACAGCGCTAATGTTAGATTCAACTAACGCTATTTCTAGCCCTAGTGCGTCAAACACACCCATGTATGAATCTACAATTGCTTTTGGGCAGGCTGCCAGGTGTACTTCTTGAGTCCCGTCTTCAAGCGTGGTCATTACCTCATAGTCGTAGTAAAGTTCGTCAAAGGGCAAAGGTATAGATTGGCTAGTTTCTAGTTCGATTGCTTTGGCTAAGTCATCGCCGTCTAGTTTAGGCAAAGTAAGTATGCGGTTAAAACTAAAAGCATTAGGCAGGCTAACTGCAACATTGTTAGTGGTTATTTTGCCAGTAAGTTGCTTATTTATAAGTGTATAAGCTGCTTTAATTATAGCTTCAGGGTCGGTTACTACGCCACGCTTAATACAGTCTGGGTCAAAAGATATTGTGCCATAACCATCAACAAAAATACCTTTTTTTTGTTGATCAAGTTGCATAATTTTAATAGAGGTACGACCAATGTCAAACCCGAACACCGACTTATCTTTGTAAAATAGTTTATTTCCCACCGGCATATATACTTATTTTGTTTAAAATCCTTATGCCTATTGTAGCATGCATTTTAGTTAAAAACTCGTAAGTAGCCCCGTTTTACCCAGGTTTTCGTTAAGTTACTACTGCCAGGTACCGAAGCCGTAAAGTTAATTACAGCATTGCTGCCTAGTTCTATGCTTTGGCCCGCAACTGCACCTATCGATCCATTGTTAGCAATTCTAACCTTAGACCACCTAGCATAAAGAATAGTACCAGGGGCGCTGCTGTTGTTACTTAGATCAAGTGTAAGAAGGGTTTGGGACGCCGCCAGCTCAGTACCGGTTACGTTAGTGCTATCAGGCGAGCAGCTACTGCCACACCAGTATGTAATTATATAAGCACCCGTAGAGCTTGTATTAGGTTGTACAGTGTTATTGTTACCAAATACAATACCATTTTGGCCATCTATCATAATTGTTGGCCTTGTTGTGCCCAGTGCATTGTTAATAATAAATTTAGCATTATTGCCTAATGTTACATTCCCGGTAATCCAGACATTACCCGAAATAGTGACAACGCAGGTGTTGCCCAAGCTGATGTCCCCAGTTATTTTTAAGTTAGCAGGCCATGTTTTGGTATCGTTATTGCCACAAGAAACAACTGAACTTGTAGGTAATTCCGTGGATGTTACAGCAGCTTTTTGAGCTGCCCGGTCATAATCGGGTAGGATATATGGCGGTACGGTTTGGCCAGTTATTAAGCCAGGGTTTAGCATATTTGTGCTGGTTATTTGGTTGGTAGCCTGGACGTTTGCATATATTTTACCGGTCACGCTGATGGGTTCGCCATTTTCGTTTGTTCCGCAAACTCTTGGGTATGCTGCCGTTGCAGGGCTAGGACAGTTTGTGTGAGCTACCCTAACATTTACAACCTGAGCAGGGTTATTAATATGGTCGGTTGTCGATAGGCCTATCTGGGCATTGTTATTAACAGTTATAGTGCCATTCGCAACCACATCGCCACCAGTTATACGCGAATTATTATTAAGTACCAGCCCACCAACACCGCTAACAACAGATGTGATCCCTACACCAGAAGTAACAGCTTGAACATCTAGTTCGTATATACGTGTAACCTTTGCTGTAGCAGAATTTGCGGGGGCATACACACGGCCTACAGTACGAATAGTTTTT